>NZ_JBPXRQ010000028.1:0-69190 GCF_051842895.1 Cytobacillus sp. Hm23 | reverse complement strand
AAACCACCTCGATTGCAGTTGGAACACAAAGAGTTCCCTGTGTTTTATCGTGGTAATATGTTCGAAAGAACATCCGATAACACTGCTCAAATCAAGATTTTCCATCAAAATGATTGGGTATGGATAGATGTAGAATTCAAAGAGCAGGATTTACATAAACGTGGCGTTTGGGAGTGGAAAGAATCTAGTCCTAAGCTTGTTAAGGTTGGGAAAAAGTACTTTCTCAATTTTACATACGAACACAAAGTAACATTAACTAAAACAAAATTAAAAGACCAAAAGATTTGTGCCATAGACCTTGGAATCATAAACTCTGCGGTTTGTTCAGTTATGGATTCAACCGGAACTGTCTTGGCTCGAAAGTTTATTAACCAGCCAAAAGAAAAAGACCGATTGTATACAATGACGAACAAATTACGCAAAGCACAAGCGATTTCCGGCTGGATATCTGCTCAGAACTTTTGGCGTAGAATCAATGGGATTCAAAAACACATTGTAAATAATACTTCTTACGAGATCGTGAAGTTCGCTCGCGAGAATAATTGCGATGTAATTGTCTTTGAGTACCTGGATAAAATGAAAACCCCTAAGGGATACTACGGTGCAAAGAAACTTCGTTTCAAGCTCCATTATTGGAGAAAAAAAGGGATTCAAAACAAAGTCACTCAAATGGCTCTCTACCTCGGAATGCGTATTTCTAGAATTAACGCTTGGAATACAAGTGCCTTAGCTTTTGATGGTTCAGGAGAAGTAGAGAGAAATCCTAAAAAAGACCTTGCCACGTTCTCGACGGGCAAAGTTTATCATGCGGATTTATCAGCTTCTTACAATATCGGAGCTAGATATTTTATTCGAGGAATCCAAAAATCCATTCCTGAAAAGAAATGGTTGTCCCTTCAGGCAAAAGTTCCTGAATTGGCAAAAAGAACAGAACAAAACTTGTCTTCATTAATTAGTTTTAACTTGGCATTAGAGTCACCGAAGGTGGCTTAATAGCTTGTTTTGTACTCTATTTAAGACAAGGGATGCTCCATCAAATTGTGTAACAATTAGTTGGAGAGGTTCACAGGTATTAAATTACGAAAACCAGGGATTTTCATCGTTTATTTTGTGGAAGTTTGCTGGATCTGCAAAATGGTTACATTATCTAGCTTAGCAATCGTTGTTTTCTTATTTTTATTTTTTATTTCAGTATATAAAGTAATCCAAGCTACTGCATGGAAATGATATTTTGTTTAGTAATTATTAACTGAATTGAAGCCTAATTTCTTTATTTGATATTAAGAAATTAGGCTTTTTTATATTATCATCTCAATTAGAACATACATTTTTTTATTTTAATTACGACATAAATTGTCGTTGTTGGATGGTACATTATTTTTATAAGTAAAATATACCATTTAGGGGGAGAATTTATGTTTAAGAAATTAGAATGTGTTGCAATTTATACAGATGATATTCAAAAATCTATTAATTTTTATCTTTCTTTAGGATTAAAACAAAACTGGAAGGTAGAAAGAAAGTTAGATAACGGAGGAACGTGGACAATCATAGGGTTGAAATTCCCAGAAGAAAATAGTTCAGAGCTTGTTTTACAAAATGATCCAAATATCAATGTCACAGATGTTGAAATTCTAGTAGATGACGTCAATATAACTTATCAAGAACTTAGTAAAAATACAGAGATAACATGGGTTAAAAAACCGTTTTCAACTGAGTCTGGTCATGTTGCTGTAATGGAATCACCTGATAAAAATGTATTTGTGCTAGTTGGAAAATAAGAGGTTGCGATTATTGTGATGAAGCTATATAGAAATGTAAATAGAGACAACATATTATTAGTTTTTCAGTTCTTTTAGCTAGGCTCTTTTCGTGAAATTTATATCTATTGTTCCTAAACTAGAAACTAAAGATGTTATTTTACCCAACAGTCACCTTTTTATGAAGAACCGATTCCAAAAAAATCTAGTTTTTTTCATGGTTATTTATTAAGACGAAAAAACAATCTAATTGAAAGCAGCCTTTCGAAAAGATACACAATTAAGGAGGAAAAACGGTGAAGGTAGCCTTAGCAGATATAACAGAAACACCAAAAATCGTGTCATTCTTCAAAAGAAATTTATGTCGCAATAATAGTGGTATTTATTCTGAAGAATTTTTTTGCCCTCTAGGAATTCAAGCAGCCATATGGAGAAAGCAGATGATTGTGGCTATAGTAGATAATCAAATAGTAGGCGCTTTTCGATTTTACAGAAAAAAAACATCCAATAGCATTTCGTTATATCAATTTGCTATAAATGGAGATTTTCGGGGGCAAGGGTTGTTGAAGAAGATGTTACGAACTATCAATGATTTACCAATCTATGCATTATGCCCTATCGACTCAAAATTTAATGAATATTATTTTAAGTCAGGTTGGCATCTACAAGAACAAAATACTAATTTTAAAGTTTGGGTATTTAAAGACTAAAAACCTTTAGTTTTAGTTAATGACTATGTTCTGTCTAAGTACCCTAAAGGCTCAAAATACATAATTAGATCTAAAACAACATTTTGGACACAAAAAAAGTTAAGTGATATTTCAATTGTTGAATTTTGGGTTTTAAGTTGTGCTAGTTTCAAATAATACCTCTATGCACATGTCTATTAATGTTCGGGCTGGTGCGTTTATCTAAAACGTGCCTTTTTATGTAGTACTTAAGTTAAACTAACACAGTGTGTTATTAAAGTAATGAAGGTTTGGGAATGTGAAATTTTAACATATAATATATCATTAATTTGCTATATAATGGTTTGTAATTTAATGTTAATGTAATGAGGGAAGAAATTGGAGGTGAAATTTTGAGTAACTTCAAAAGAATCATTGTATTACTTAATACATTAAAACAAAAAATCTATAAGTATGAGGATGAGGGGCTATCAAGTACTGAAAAAGCCTCTATTGTAAAAATTAAAAGGACAAACCCCTACGGATTAATAGTGATGACCTTAGGAGGCATTTCTTTTGCCTTCGGATATAAATTGCTAGTTTTTCCTATTATAACGCTTATATTCGGTATTATTGCTTATGGTACTTTTGAAAAGGAAAGTGAAGATAATCCTTGGACTTTTTATATAGGGTTAATATTTGCTCTAATAGGTTTGTATATGTATCTGCGAGGGTTTGATCATAAACTCATAGTATAAAAACATACTGTGTTGACCAATTTCTTTCTTTAATAGATCTAGGAATCCTTTATCATTTGAGGACTATGTAATGAACACAATCAAATGATAATGGATATTAATATTATTATCCTACGGCAATGGTTTAAGAGATTTACTTGGAATGTAACTTTTCAACAGTCAATATATTTTATAATAACGTAACTCCTTCGTAGTTCTATGAGTATATTTGACCACTTTATTTGTGTCGTTTTTAAAGCTCTATTCGTAAACTTTTTAACTATCGTTCCTATGCTAGAAGATAAAGGCGACATGAAATGTATTTGCATACGTGTTTTTTTAACGTACTAAATACAACAATCTATGCGAAATCAGCCTAAATTAATGTGAATGGAAGATTTTTTACAGTGGATTGAAATATAAAATTTCTATTATTGACTACGTTTTCTCAAAAATATCATGTTTGTAATGGGGTAAGATACTATGTTTCCAGCTAAGGCAAAGAAAATCATCACCCAGAGCCCGCCTATACCCTTATTTATATAGACTCCATCTGGATAAAAATATGAAAATATTAAAAATGAAGATTGGGTAACACTTCCTATTAAAAAAACAAAATATCCTAATAGTACTCGTTTTCAATCCACTGCAACGAGATGTTTTTTTCTGAAAAAATACAAAATAAAAAATAACATCGAATTCATAAATATTAAAGTAAATATGTAATTATAAATTAACTCCATAACACACCTCTATACTTATAACTTTCTTTGTAATGTTATCACAGAACTGGAGAAATGCATTGTAGTAAATAATTGAAAGAGCCCATCATTATTTATTACTAAGGCAAATTGAAGGTAAATCAAAGTAATTATATTTATTAAGTATTTAAGTAGCTATGTGCAAATATTTAATTCTCTAGCAAGGAAAATTACAAGTGTTCCTCCAACTTATTCTTTGACTAGTAAGGAACCAATAAAGAATTCTATCGTTATTCAATTATACTTTAGATGAAAAGCCCAATCTTTCATAAACATATATTGAAGGATCAGGCTTTTTCATTTTGTGTTCTGTTATATATCTTATCTAAATATATGTTCTTAAAATCCATGTCTTTAATACGCTAGATTATGGAACAAGGAATAAATAATCTAGTGGTATAATTATGGGATTATTAAATGAAGGAGTTTGTTATGACGATAAAGTGGGTTGAAATTACAGAGGAGAATTTTGTAGAATTCGAGACGATTTTGGAGCTATATAACCAAGCATTTCCTATCGAAGTGAGAGAACCACAGCATATTTTTCAAAGCAGTTTACAATATGCTAAGGAAAGAAGACCGAACAATTATCACTTCTTAGTTGGGATGAAAGAAAATCAATTTGTTTCATTTGCAACAGGACACTATTTTGTAGACGGAAATTCAGGGTTCATTGTATATATTGTAACTAACCCTCTTATTCAAAGTAAAGGAATAGGCTCAAAAACACTAGAGAAATTAGAAGGTTTACTAAATAAAGATGCTATTTCAGCAGGGAATTCATCACTAAGCACTATTTTCTTAGAAACAGAAACACAAGAAATGGTACACACTGAAGAAGAAAAGGAAGATTGTATCAAAAGAAACAGATTCTTTGCTAAAAATGACTATGAAAAGTATGAAGAAATTGTGTATCAACAGCCATCTTTACATGATGAGGTGGGAGATCTACCACTAAACCTTTTTATTAAGAATGTAGGCATTAATAAGCAAAGTAAAGGAGATATAAAAAAAGCCATTAGAACCATTTATAAAGAAAAGTATTTTCTTGTTAATGGCATTGATAAAAGGGTCCTTAACAACTGTCTTAAAAAGATGGGACTAGAAAGCGGAGATTTACTTTAACAAACTTTTTCAGTAATTTGAAGCATACTGAAAAAGATATGTGTCTTTTTCGTTAAGATTGATTGTGGAGCATAGGTAGATGATTTACGGCTCACATAATACTTTGGGTCTTGACCGTCAAATGTTAGGTGAAGGAAAAAGTGCAATTAAGTTACTAAGAGAAGAAAAGAAAATCACACTCGGTACAGGAGCCAACTGGTAAAGTGGTAATGACACAATACGTATTACATCAATTACAGCTGTCGTCAAATCGAAGCACCCCTTTTCAACACTTGTTATATTAAAGGTATGGGACGGTAGATTGGTTGATTCGCTGACTTATGAGACAAAAATGCATATCTTGATATCTCAATAAAAATAAAAAAAGTAAGTATTTTATTGAAAGCAAATTAATTTACAAAGATCAAGTTTACAATTATAATTCAACTATTCAATTAATCTATTGAATAGTTGAAAGGAGATTATTCATGCTGAATGAACGTAATTTAAAAGACATGTTATATCAAGAATATGCAAGGATTGGGAAAAGTTTATCTAGCCCTAAACGATTGGAAATTCTTGACCTGTTATCTCATGGCCCTAAGTCTGTGGATGCTTTAGCAAAGTGTACAACAATGTCTGTTGCTAATGTATCCCAGCACTTGAAAACTCTGTATAATTCAAAGCTAGTTAAGTTTAAGAAGGAAGGAAACTTCGTTATTTATGAACTAGCTGATGAAGTAATTTCGAATTTTTTAAAATCATTACATGCATTATCAGAAAAGCAATATATGCAAGTACAACAAATTAAAGAAGAGTTTTTAAATAATCAACTTGATATAGAAGGAATAACTCTTATAGAGCTTAAAGACCGAATGGACAAAGGTGAGGTTTTACTGTTGGATGTAAGACCGAAGGAAGAGTATGAAAAGGCTCATATCCCAGGAGCAGTTTCTTGTCCTATCGAAGAATTGGAAGCTAAACTTGCATCTTTGCCTGCCAATAGTAATGTAGTTGCTTATTGCAGGGGACCTTATTGTTTAATGTCGGCAAAAGCAGTAGAAATCCTTAAGGCAAAAGGTATTAATGCATTTCGATTGGAAGATAGTGTTAGAGAATGGGAGCAATTTGTTTAAAAATGAAATAAACGCTCATTTTGGAGGCAAAAGAAACTAAGAAAGCATGGATAGATTCTATATGTGCTAATGCTGAAATAATTCAAGTCATAAAGAAATACCTTTCTTATGGGTGAAGTTGCTGAAAATAAATAAACATCTTTATGTGTACAATCTCTTAAATAGGACATTTGAAGGTTTAAAGAATGGGATGGCATTATCAATTTAATGACTAAATACAAGAAGGTGATAATGGGTGTTAAGCAAAGAACAAGATTCGATTGAGAGCTATATAAATTCACCAGAAAAACTTAAAATATTATATAAACGAGTGTTGTTTGTTGTGAGTTTATCACAAATATTTGGAGGGGCAGGGCTTGCGGCGGGGATTACGGTAGGTGCTCTTTTGGCCCAACAAATGCTCGGAACGGATGCGTATGCTGGAGTTCCTTCAGCCCTAATTACTATAGGTTCAGCAGGAGCAGCTTTAATCGTAGGGAGACTCTCTCAGCGATATGGACGTCGTACAGGTCTATCGACAGGTTTTATTGTAGGGGGACTTGGATCAATTGGAGTTGTGATTGCTGCCCTAATGAATAATGTTATTCTTTTATTTGCTTCCCTACTAATTTATGGGGCAGGTACTGCAACAAATTTACAAGCCCGTTATGCAGGGACGGATTTAGCAAACAAAAAACAACGAGCTACTGCAATCAGCACTACAATGGTTATGACAACGTTCGGAGCTGTTGCTGGTCCGAATTTAGTAGAAATCATGGGTGAATTTGCTCTTTTCATTGGTGTTCCAGCCCTTTCAGGTCCTTTTATTTTATCCGCTGCAGCATTTATCTTAGCAGGTCTTGTACTATTTATTATGTTACGGCCTGATCCATTAGAAATTGCAAAAAGGATAGCAGCTTATAAACAAGAGAATGCGCAAGCAAATAATTCGTATTCTCCTAATAAAACCAATAATAAAAGAGGTCTTGCAGTAGGTGCAACGGTTATGGTTCTAACTCAAATTGTAATGATAGCAATTATGACCATGACACCAGTGCATATGAAACATAATGGTCATGGCTTAGCTGCAATCGGCATTGTTATTGGATTTCATATAGGGTCAATGTATTTACCATCACTTATTACAGGGGTACTTGTTGATAAAGTTGGTCGAACAGCAATGAGTATAGCTTCGGGAATTACATTGTTATTCGCGGGATTATTAGCAGCATTCGCGCCAAGTGATTCAATGATTTTATTAGTAATAGCCCTTTCCTTACTTGGTTTGGGGTGGAACTTTGGTTTAATTAGTGGTACTGCTCAAATAGTTGATTCTACTGAGCCATCAACTCGTGCAAAAACACAAGGAACACTTGATGTTTTTATTGCATTAGCAGGAGCTTCTGGCGGTGCTCTTTCGGGTGTGGTAGTGGCTAATACAAGCTTTGTTACATTATCATTGGGTGGAGGATTACTTTCCTTGCTTCTAATACCTGCTGTCATTTGGTCTCGTAGAGGTAAAGTTTTAACAAATTCAATAAATCAAAAATCTGTATAAATAGACTAACCCTTTTCAATATTGTAATACGTAGCGACAACTTAAAGGCACAATTTTTTTTGGATGGAGTTTTTGCCTGTGTGAAGGTTTTTTGATTTAATTTTGATTTAACAGGTAATGAAGATAATCATCTTATAGTTTTAAAGGTGTTTATCAAGCACTTCTTCCAAATTCTTTGTTTATCTTAACTGAATTAATGCTTTAAGTATGGTTAGAAGTATTACTGATGACAGTGCGTTCGATATTTATACTTAAACTAAAATGGATAAAGAAACCATTATAAGTCCTGAAGTTGTAACGATAGATGTAGAAATATATACTTTAGCTTTTACTTTCCGTGAATTGAAAGTGAAGGTTTTGTGATGAAGCTGAATAAGCTTGTTCGAGGGTAATTTTCAAGATAATCAACTAACTTTAAATGATATGAAAATAATGATGATTGTACGGGGAAACTAAGGAGAGAAGTGTTGGTTTTTATTCAAACACTTCTCTTATTTTTGTATGACTAATAAGGGGATAAACCTACAGTAGAAAGGACAGAATCTATAGCAAACATCAATAACATAGAAGGCGAAAAGAGAGAAGTCCCCTAATTTTGTTTAATTTGGTGCACTTTAAGAAGAGATATATTCTTTAAATAGTTTCTTAAACAATAATTAATAGTGTAAGTTTTCGGTGAACCGATTTCAGCTACTTTTTATAGAAAGATTGGTGGTATAGAGAAAGCAAAGGAAATATTAGTAAAGGAGAATATGGTATAATTGTAAAAGTTTAAAAATTCATTCAATAAACTAAGGGATGACTACTAAGAGGTATATTCAAACAAACTCTAATGTTATTATCATCTCTCAAGATAAACGGAGAAGCGCTAAAATTAACAAAGACTGATTGGCTTATCTCCAAATTTGAAAGGGGAATTTCTTTTGAATAATGTTAATGTAAGACTAGAAAAAATAAATTCGGAAAACTGGTATGAGTGCTGTCGCTTAGAAGTATCAAAGGAACAAGAAAAATATATGGAACCAAATGCAATTTCTATAGCTCAATCAAAGTTTGAACCTACATTAAAACCTTACGCGATCTATTTCGAAGAAAAATTAGTAGGTTTCTTAATGTATAATTCTTTAAAAGAAGAACTTGATGGTTATTGGATTTACAGAATAATGATTGATAAGAATTTTCAAGGCAAGGGAATTGGTAAGGAAGCGACTAAGTTAATGATATTAGAGATGGTGAATTTATTGGGTGCAAAAAAAATTATTGTAGGTTATAATCCAGAAAATTCGGGAGCTCATCATTTGTATGCAAATTTGGGATTTGTCGATAATGGCGATAGATTTGGAAAAGAGATGGCTGTTATTAAAAATATAACAGATTAAAAGATACTAAAAGGAAGACAAAGTAGGTTAGAGGAAAATGAGGTCTTTATTGATCTAACTCTGAAGTAGAATTTATATGAACTTTATAATGAGTTACATAAGTTAGTTATTTTTAATTTTTCCAAGATATTATTGTTTACATGATATTAAAGAATATATGTTCATTTTGAAGGAGTGAAGAAAAATATGCCAGAGTTAAAAGTAAAGGGTGTAAAAGTTCATTATCAAGTATACGGAACTGGAAAACCTATTATTGTGATTCATGGCTTTTCTCCAGATATGAGGTTAATGACAGGATGCATGGAACCAGTATTTTTAAAAAGAGAGGGTTACAAAAGAATATATATAGATCTTCCAGGAATGGGGAAAACAAAAGATTATGATGGTGTCAAAAACTCTGATGATATGCTAGATATAGTCATTGAATTTATAGATGAAATAATACCAAATCAGTCTTTTTTAGTTGTGGGAGAATCATATGGAGGCTATTTAGCTAAGGGAATAATTCATAAAAGGAAGAAAAAAGTGGACGGAGCTGCATTTATTTGTCCAGTGATTATACCTGAAATGAGTGAAAGAACTCTCCCTGATCACTCCATAGTTTATAAAGATAATGAATTTTTAGAGCAACTAGATAAAGATGAAAGAGAAGATTTTGATTCGGTGTCAGTCGTACAGGATGAATATAATTTTAATAGATTTAAAAATGAAATACTTACTGGGTGCAATATAGCGGATGGACAATTTTTAGCGAAGATAAAGCAACAATATAGTTTTACTTTTGATGCAAGTCAAGATTTGTATGAACTGCCAAGCGTATTTCTTCTTGGTAGGCAAGATTCGATGGTTGGGTTTAAAGATGCACTCGATTTAATTGATAAATTTCCAAGAGCTACTTTTGCAATTTTAGATAAAGCAGGACATAACTTACAAATTGAACAAAAGGCGGTTTTTGATACACATATAATAGATTGGTTAGCTAGAGTAACAAAGAGGTGTATCTAGTAACTCTTCTTATAATATGCTGATCTGCCTCTGCAATTGAAAGGCACCTTTTGTATCGAATGTTGAATTAGCAAGAATTCAATTAAGAAGGGTTATCATTTAAGACATAATAAATTGAATGGTGGATTATACACGTGGATATATTAATTGAAAAATTAGATGTGACAGATGCGGTCGATTTGTATGAGTTTGAACTTCAAAACAGAGATTTTTTCGAAGAAATGGTGCCGGGTAGAGGTGACGACTGACTATAATTCTGAGGTTTTTAACAGAAGGCATGAAACTTTACTTGAAGAACAAGCTCGAGGGTGTTCATCGTATGTTAAACCTTTTCCAGTCTGTTTGTATGTTTCATTCCATGCAGCTAAAAAATGATTGAACACGAAACGACTACAACCAATGGTTTTAGCAATTAATATTTCTTGTTCTTTAGTGGGGTAGATACGAAATTTAAAGGCTTTGTTGACTAGCATTTGATTCACCTCACTTATCTATTAATTAGGTTAATTATACCATATTAGACGTGAGTTTTGGCTTGCGCCAAACGCCATTCATCCCCCACTTAACCTTCACTTGCTTCGCATTGTTTTGATTTGAAGTGGAGGTCTTCTGTCTGGGGTTGATAAAATATACAGTTTTTAGTATGTATTGCCCTCAGGAGATCAAGTCGAATGGATGGCTGATAAGAAGATTCTCCCATGCTTATTCTTTTAGACTATCTATTACTTTAATATTCTTTGAAACATATGGACCGACTCGTTTTAAAGAGGTACGATAGTTTAGAGGTATTTCGACTTTTAATTTCTTCTTTGTAATTTGTCAGCTACATTTTGTATATAATGAGTTTTAAGAATATATCCATTTTCTGAAAATGTTTAATGTATTATTAAATCTAAGAAAAAGGTTTAAACCTTTTTCTTTTTAGTATGATCAAGTTTAGTAATATCATATTATTCGATGTTTCTTTCTCAACAGTTTGTCAAGTGAAGGCTACAAATACAAAAGTCTGAGGTATTATTTTTTATCTACTAATTGATTTGTATTCAATTCCAAATAATGTGTTTAAGACACTCGGATAATGATTTGTGTATAATTAAGATATAAATAAGTTAGAAGAGAAAAGTTCGAATACTATTACTCTAGTCTAAAGAAAAGGTTGGTTTAATTATGTTATGGGAGAATCATTAAAACATTTCATTGATAGCCGAGTAGGAATCTCTAAATCGAAGAGATTGTGGATGGCTATAATTCTAGGAACATTAGCAGGGTTTGGACCGTTATCGATTGATATGTATTTGCCAGCACTTCCTGATATTGCAAAAGACTTTAACGTAATCCCATCACTAGTTCAACTTAGTCTGACTTTTTTCTTACTTGGTTTAGCATTTGGTCAGCTTTTAGCTGGACCAATTAGTGATGTGCGGGGGCGACGTTTACCATTATTAATTGGCTTATTGACCTATTTTGTTGTTTCCCTTTTATGTGTTTTCAGTCCTTCTATTTGGACATTAATTGTTTTGCGCTTTATTCAAGGGTTGGCAGGTTCAGCGGGTATTGTTATATCAAGGGCAGTTGTTCGGGATTTGTATTCCGGCACAGAACTTACCAAGTTCTATGCATTGCTTGCATTAATCAATGGAATTGCTCCTATTATGGCTCCAGTATTAGGAGCACAGTTATTAAAAATAGTCCCATGGCAAGGTGTATTTATTTTATTAAGTATTATAGGTTTAGTGATGTTTTTTGTCGTCCTATTAGGTTTACCGGAAACCCTTCATGACGATAAGCGGTCAGTTGGGGGAATAAAAAATACCTTTATGACTTTCCGAAATCTTATTTTGGATCGAACCTTCATAGGATTTGCATTAGCTCAAGGGTTTGTCTTCGCTGCTATGTTTGCTTATATATCTGGTTCTCCCTTTGTCGTGCAGAATATTTATGGAGAATCACCACAAATGTTCAGTCTCATCTTTGCAATAAATGGATTGGGTATCATGATTGCTAGTCAGACCACAGGGAAGTTGGCAGGACGAATACATGAGTCAAAGCTTTTTCTTTTTGGGTTAGCTACATCACTATTTGGGGGGATATTGTTATTTGTGTTGATTCTCCTACATGCTAAGTTAATTTTCCTACTAATCCCACTATTTTTTGTTGTATCAAGTGTCGGGATTGTAAGTACATCTGGATTTTCACTAGCTATGCAAAAACAAGGAAAGAATGCAGGAAGTGCAGCAGCTCTATTAGGGGTGATGTCACTAGCTTTAGGTGCATTTGTAGCACCATTAGTTGGGATAGGAGGGGAACACACAGCTATACCAATGGGGATGGTTATCGTAGGTGCAGGTGCAAGCGCGGCACTTTCCTATTTATGTCTTGTCCCTCGAGAGGAAAGGTAATTAAATGCTGATCATGCTGGGTAATCTCCACAAACATGTGACTACGACCAAAATAATCTCTTTTATATGATATTCATTGTAAAAGCCAAATACCTTAAAGTACATGCATGGTTTATTAATAGATACAAAACGTTGATCAAGGTATACTTTGCTATATTCCTTGATCTCGCATCAAATCCTTCAAGTAAAATAAATGCTACATCTAGCAATTAAAAGAATAAAATGGAATTTTCCAGTAAGAGAAAATACTAACAATGCATTTGAATAACTACCAAGAAAAACAGCCCTACACCAATTTGTAGGGCTGTTAACTTATTTGAATATTGATGATACTTTCGAAATCAACTCCACAGATATCTTCTTATTTTTCCTTTATTCTAATATGTTTGTTCAGTGTATATTCTAGAAATGGCTTACTGGGCAATGTGAAAGTAAGTCATGGATACTTGGGGGGCTGGTTCTAACACTTCAACATTTGTGTTATTCGTTACCCCTAATTTCTGTTGATCCAAATCAATTTAACGATATTATCAAGGCTTTAAAAAAATCTTTTTAACTTCAAATATTTATTCTTTAATGATATAGATTTAGCTATCTCTTATTCTTTCAGTCCTATTTTTAGCTTGCAAATCAATCGATTTTTAATTTCTTTTATCTTAATCTAATATCTCTCCGATATTTTCCAATTCTAAAATTGCGTTTAGTCAATTAATCAATAACCTTAAACTCTTTTTTTAAAAAGAATAATAAAAATTGTTTAAAAATGTTAGTAATCTAATGTTAGCTCAAATTATTCATTCTATTCCTTCACAAATTCCTCTTGATTATGGACAAAGACCACCGATGCCTTATTCTTTTATTGATGTACCCTAACGTTTATGGAGGAAGTCAATCAGTTGGTCAAGTTCTTACTTGTGGTTTTATACATACCTCTACTAGACACCACCCAATAAAATAATTAAATGATTTATATAGAACCCTCTTGAAACTGTATTCTTTAATTCGGTTGCTTAATATAGTCATATATTTGGGTAAAACAAAATTCTCAACTTTTCTTTTGGAAAGGCTGAGTGTTTTGTTGTTAGTGAGTTTTCTGTGAGGGTTTATTGTTAGTATATATCAATAGTGCAGTAATAGGTTTGTATAATCAATAAAAGAGCGAAGGGTGAGGAAAAATGATTTCAACATTTATTAAGGTAATATCAATATTTTTGGCAGTTATATTACTTTATCAACCTTTTTTTTCAACATATGTATACGCTGATATACATAATGCAACAGCAAAAGTCGAAGAGCTAGAAAGTATAGTGGCTGAAGATTTAACAGATGAAGAAAAAATAGTGGCAGCAGAATTAGCCCTAGAGGAAGCTGAAATAGAGGTGTCGGCACTGGCTGATGGTATAGAAAAAGCTGACTTAGAACAAAGAGTTGGAGAGGCGCAAGAAACAATTGAAACAGCAAGAACAGCATTTGAAGAAGCTAATGCTGGGGAAGACGAATTATTAGATGCAACAGCAAAAGTCGAAGAGCTAGAAAGTATAGTGGCTGAAGATTTAACAGATGAAGAAAAAATAGTGGCAGCAGAATTAGCCCTAGAGGAAGCTGAAATAGAGGTGTCGGCACTGGCTGATGGTATAGAAAAAGCTGACTTAGAACAAAGAGTTGGAGAGGCGCAAGAAACAATTGAAACAGCAAGAACAGCATTTGAAGAAGCTAATGCTGGGGAAGACGAATTATCAGATGCAACAGCAAAAGTCGAAGAGCTAGAAAGTATAGTGGCTGAAGATTTAACAGATGAAGAAAAAATAGTGGCAGCAGAATTAGCCCTAGAGGAAGCTGAAATAGAGGTGTCGGCACTGGCTGATGGTATAGAAAAAGCTGACTTAGAACAAAGAGTTGGAGAGGCGCAAGAAACAATTGAAACAGCAAGAACAGTATTTGAAGAAGCAAATGCTGAGGGAGACGAATTATCAGATGCAACTGCCAAAGTCGAAGAGTTAGAAAGTGCAGTGGCTGAAGGTTTAACAAATGAAGAAAAAATAGCAGCAGCAGAATTAGCCTTAGAGGAAGCTGAAATAGAGGTGTCGGCACTGGCTGATGGTATAGAAAAAACTGACTTAGAACAAAGAGTTGGAGAGGCGCAAGAAACAATTGAAACAGCAAGAACAGCTTTTGGTGAAGCAACATTTGCCCCAATTATTAAAGATCCAAATTTAGAAAAAGCTATTAAGCGTGAACTAGAATTATCGGAAGATGATGTGTTAACAATTGATAACTTACAATCATTATATTATTTAGATGCCGAAGAGGAAGATATTAATAGTATTGAAGGTCTCGAACATGCTATTAATCTTTGGTATCTTGGATTATCTGAAAACAACATAGAAGATATAGCAGCCCTAGAAAATCTAACGAATCTAATGGAACTAGATTTAGAAAGCAATAACATAGAAGATATATCAGTCCTAGCAAATCTTATAAATCTAGAATACCTCTTATTAGAAAGCAATAACATAGAAGATATAACAGCTCTAGCAAATCTTATAAATCTAGAATACCTTGAATTACAAAACAATAACATAGAAGATATAACAGCCCTAGCAAATTTAACAAATCTATTTAGTCTTCGTTTATATAGCAATAACATAGAAGATATTTCTGCCTTAGCGAAATTGACAAATCTAACGTCCCTTCGTTTATTTAGTAACAACATAGAAGATATAACAGCTCTAACAAATCTAACGAATCTAAGGGTACTAAAATTAGAAAGCAATAACATAGAAGATATAACAGCTCTAACAAATCTAACGAATCTAATTGATCTAGATTTAGAAAGCAATAGCATAGAAGATATAACAGTCCTAGCAAACCTTATAAATCTAGAATACCTCTTATTAGAAAGCAATAACATAGAAGATATAACAGCCCTAGCAAATCTTATAAATCTAGAATACCTTGAATTAGATTACAATAAAGTAGAAGACATAACAGCTCTAACAAATCTAACGAATCTAAAAGAACTAGATTTAAATAACAATAACATAGGAGACATAACAGCTCTAACAAGTCTTATAAATCTAGAATACCTTGAATTAGATAATAATAACATAGAAGACATAACAGCTCTAACAAATCTAACGAATCTAAAAGAACTAGATTTAGATAGCAATAACATAGGAGACATAACAGCGCTATCAAATTTAGCGAATCTAACTTACCTTTGTATATATAGCAACAACATAAAAGACATATCATCCTTAGCGAATTTAACGAATCTAACGAAACTTCGTTTATTTAGTAACAACATAGAAAATATAACAGCCCTTTCGAATCTAATAAGTCTAAAACACCTTGAATTAGCTCAAAATAACATAGAAGACATAACAGCTATAACAAGCCTTATGAATCTAGAATATATTGATATAAGTAACAATTACTTCATCAGGGATAGAGAGGGTATTCTATATAATTTGAAAAATAATCCACCTCGTGAGATCTATGTCCAATATACACCAAATGCATATTTAGATGGTCTGGAAGTAAGTTCCGGTGATATTATTTTCGATTCTAAAACATATAATTACAACCTTATTGTAGATCATTTAGTTGAAACTATTGATTTGAAAACTACTCCTAGAATGAATAATTCATCAATAACTATAAATGAAGATGAAAGCACAACGAAGACGATTGAACTACCAGTAGGGGAAACAATAGTTTCTATCGTCGTCATAGCTGAAGGAGACATTATAAGAAAAGATTACAAACTTACTATCACGAGACAACAGGAATCGGGTACGACAACTCTAGGTCCAACACCAGAACCAACACCAGAACCAACACCAGAACCAACACCAGAACCAACACCAGAACCAACACCAGAACCAACACCAGAACCAACACTAGAACCAACACCAGAACCAACACCAGTCCAACATCCTAAGCCTAAACCAATATCACAAACTGAAAAAATGGTTGTGAATGTGGAAACAGGGGAAACGGGATATGGCGAGATTATTTCGACGACACCGATTATACGTACAACTGAAACGGACGGTACGGTGAAGGATGATGTCACATTAACTATAGAAAGCGCAAAAGTAACCGTAGAGCAGTTAGGTGATAAGGAAGATAAAACAGCACGTATTGTTATTCCAGATGAAAAAGATACTGTGTCAGAAGTGAATGTAGCCGTTCCAGTTGAGGCTGTATCAATCCTTCAAGAAGGAGAAACAAGCCTGGAAATTTATACGGATAATATTCGAATTCTCATTCCAAACCATTCGTTAATAAACTTTAAAAACGATTTATACTTCCATGTCATACCAATTAAAAAGGAAAATGAGCGTAAGAAAGTGGAAGAGCGCGCAAAAAAGGAAGAGGTTGTACAGGCTATTGCAAAGGGTGAATCTGTTAAAGTGCTAGGTAGACCGATGAAGATTGAAACGAATATGCAAAGCCGTCCAGTAACACTAACCCTTCCTCTTGAGGAGAACCTACCTACAAATGAGAGAGAACGTCAAGCTATATTAGACAACCTTGTCATATTTATTGAGCATAGTGACGGAACGAAAGAGCTTGTGCGAGGAGAGTTCGTAATCTATGAAAATGCCGATGAACTAGGTGTTCAATTCAATATTAATAAATTCAGTACATTTACGATGGTATATATGGAAGGCTGGAAAGAGCATATCGAAAATGGAGACCCTCAAAGTGGAACCCATACACCTTATATTTATGGATATGAAGATGGAACGTTCCGACCGAATGCATTTGTCACACGTGCGCAAATGGCAGTGATGCTATCAAGAAATCTAGGAATTGATTATAAAGAAGAACGTTCCCCATCTTATTCAGATGTTACAGAAACACATTGGGCTTTCAAAGAAATTGAAGTTGCAAAGCAAGAAGGTATTTTAATAGGTTATGATAATGGGCAATTTGGGGCAAACGACCATATTACACGAGCACAAATGGCAGCTGTTGTTGATCGTTGGTTACAAAAACAATGTCGAAATAATGCACAAGCATATGACTTCTGTGGAAAATCTGTTGAACGCACTGATTACACAGACGTAACTTTAAATCACTGGGCGTATGAAGAAATGAAACGTGTTAAATCATATGGTATCATGTCTGGATATGAAGATCATACTTTTAAGCCAGATGAAGAGCTTACCCGGGCCCAAGCAGTGAAAGTACTTAATCGACTATTTAAACGTGGTCCGTTAAGTGGTGTTGAGACACCAACATTTACAGATGTATCAGTTGATCATTGGGCATTCCATGAAATTGAAGAGGCAGCACAGGAGCATCGATGGATTTTGAGTGAAGAAGGAAACGAAGAATTACAAATATATAATTAATTGAAGATAAAGCACATCAGATATACTGATCCATCTATTGATAGATAATATTTTACAGTAGGCCCTCTTGGTTCAAGAGGGCCTCATGAAGGAGGGTATGAATTGTAAAAAATAGTTCGAATGTATTTACTACTTTTAATATTTTTTCTAAAAAATTAGAAGTAAAGGGAAGATCCGAATTGTTAGAAAACACATGTATTTTTGAGGTGAAGTATTTTGAAAATGAGCTTGAAGCAATTGAAAAGCTACGGGAATGGAAATTGATAAAAAAACACCATAGACGATGGATACGGTTCTATTATAAGGAAGGTACAGTTGAAGCATTATGTACAATTATTGGCCATACGAGAATTATAGGGGAAGAATTCATAATTATCCAATTAATGAATCTTGAAAAAAGATTTGTAGCGGTTAAAAATATGCAGGAAGACCAAATAATCTATAACAAGAAATTCATAAAAAAAATCTAGAATAGCTAGGAGAACAAAATGGTAATCTACTATTGAAATAAAGGGGTTATTGTATAAATGGCTAGTTGTAAATTCGCTTTACTTATTATGTAAGATCTTTTTCTTCAACTTAATAAAGGAAATAATTAAATGGTGTTTTTGTGAGAATATAGTGAGATCATTGTAGTATAGTGCAATATTGACGAAAAAATAATTGAAATAAATCGGGGACAAGGTGAACTAATTGGCAAATTTAACGAAGTCTAAATGGATTTTAATAGTATCTGGGATTATGACTATAGCCATAGTAGTCATGTATTATTCATCCCCTTTCATAGATAAATCTTCTCCACTGTCAGAGGATGGTGTGTTAAATTTATCCTTATGGGATTTTGAAAAAGATGGTTTGGTTAGGCTAAACGGAGAGTGGGAGCTTTACCCTAATCAATTGTTACTTCATGAGGATATCAATAATACTCTTGAATTTACATCTACACCTCAATACGTTCAAGTACCTGAAAACTGGATAAACTATGACTTGAACAACTATTCAATTGGTCCTTACGGAAAAGCTACTTTCCGATTAATTATTAATATTGACGGCGGAGATCACATCTTTGGAATTAAAACTGCTTCTATCCGTATGTCCAATCGCATTTTCATCAATGGAAAAGAAATTGGTTTTAGCGGAGATCCGAATAGAAAAAGTGAATATACACCAGCAAACACCCCATATGTTAAATATTTCACTTTAGAAAATGGTTTAAATGAAGTGATCGTCCATGTAGCAAATTACGATTTCTTATCGAGTGGGGGAATTGTTAATTCGATCTATTTTGGATACCAAGAAGATATTTCTAGCTTAAGAGACAAAGCATTAATGCATGATTGGGTTCAAAGTAGTTTATTTATTGTTGTTGGTCTTTTTTTTATTGGATTGTATTCTCAAAGGAAGAATGATTCATTTTTATTGTTCTTCTCAATCCATTGTTTATTTGCTGGATTATTTGTAGCTGTTCATGGCGAAAAGATTTGGTACCTACTGTTTCCAAACACTCCATACAATATCATATTAAGAATTCAGTTAATATCATTGCCTATTGCGAGCATTTTCTTATATTTATTTTTGTATAGTGCACTAAGAGAGGTAGTGTCAAAGAGAATCGTCTATGTTATGTGTACTTTTGGGGCTCTTGTTACTGTATATGTTATTCTTTTTCCTAATTACATATCTATAATATTTCATATATCATTAACCATTTTTTATATTTATACACAATTATATGCTACGTATGTTATGTTAAAAGCTGCTTTATTGAGTAAAGAGGGCGCAATCTATATGGTTTTTGCAGCGCTTGCGATGATTGTATACGTGGTTAAGTATTTGATGTCATTTTATTCAATCGGTTCTGAAAACAGTTGGTTATTTAAGTTTCCCGTGGACCCATTTGTTTTTCTGTTAATGTTTTCCTTATTAATATCCTTACAATTTTCAAATGCGTTCAAAAAAAATGAACAATTGTCAAAAGAGCTAATTAAAATGGATAAGGTAAAGGATGAGTTTTTAGCGAGAACCTCACATGAATTAAAAACACCGCTACATGGGATCATGAATATATCATCCTTTTTACTAGATACAAAAGAACCGAATCTTTCCACAAAACAACGTGAAAATCTTTCCTTAATTCATGACACAGCTATCAAACTATCTACTTTAGTAAATGATTTGGTTGATGTGACACGTTTGAAAAATGGAGAACTACATTTAATCATAAATAAATTAGATCTTCAAGTAACTACACAAATGGTTTTTAACGTACTGAATTTTGAAATCCAAGGTAAACAGTTACAATTAGTCAATAACATTCATAAATCAACATTTGTACACGCAGATGAAAACAGACTAAGGCAAGTTCTATATAATTTGATTCATAATGCCATCAAACACACTGAAAAAGGGAAAATTATCGTTTCTGCTAAATTAGTAGATCAAACTATATTTGTATATGTAGAAGATACAGGGGTTGGAATTCCAAAGGCAAAATATGAAGAAATCTTTGGTTATTTTGAACAGTTAGATAAGCTGTCTCTACAAGATGGTTATCAAAGTATGGGATTAGGTTTATATATTTGTAAACAACTCATCGAAAAAATGAGTGGTGATATATGGGTTGACTGGTCTGAAATTGGAATAGGGACGAGAATGGCTTTTACTTTGCCAGTAGCGCCTTGTACGGAGAAAGAGAAGGTGGAAAATTCTATTCAACAATCAAGCATACCTTCCAATTCTATCTTATTTTCACAAGGTGATTTTGATAGCGTAAAAGAACATGAAAATACAATTCTTATTGTAGATGATGAACGATCCAACATACAAATTTTATTTAATCTATTAACCAAACACAATTTTAATGTCATTAGTGCATTTTCTGCAAGGGATGCATTGAGAAAAATAGAGAAATATAAAACAATTGATTTAGCAATTATAGATGTGATGATGCCAGTCATGTCAGGTATTGAATTATGTAACAAAATTAGAAGAACGTATTCGTTACTGGAATTGCCTATTTTATTTGCAACAGTAAAGGATTTGCCAGAAGATATTGAATTAGGCTTTAAGGCTGGGGCAAATGATTATATAACGAAACCTTTTGATGGGAACACGATTTTGGCTAGAATACAGACGTTAATTTCGATGAAAAAATCAATGGAAGAAGCATTCAATAATGAACTAGCATTTTTACAAGCTCAGATTAAACCGCACTTCTTATATAATGCCATTAGTAATATCATCTCGTTTTGCTATACAGATGGACAAAAGGCAGCACATTTGTTAACGATGTTAAGTCAATATTTACGTATTATTTATAGTTCTGACCATAAAACAATGTTTGTTCCACTTCAACAGGAATTGGATTTAATAAATGCATATGTTGAGATTGAAAAAGCTAGATTTGAAAGGTTTGAATTCATTTGTGAAATTGACCGAGAATTAGACTCTTTTTACATTCCTTCATTATGTATTCAACCATTTGTGGAAAATGCGATACGACACGGACTTTTCGCAAAAGAAGGACAGGGTTATGTTTCATTAACCATAAAAGAAAACGGAAAATATATTTTAGTACAAATAGTAGATGATGGAGTTGGTATGACTAATGAAGTTCTTCAACAGTTTCATGCCGGAAAAATAAAGAGTGCAGGAATTGGCATGACTAACATTAAGAAGAGACTAGAAACAGTAAACGAAAGTAATCTTGAGGTTTATTCAAAAAAACATGAAGGAACAAGGATTAATTTTCAGTTGCCAAAATATTTAAGTGATGGGTTTAGGGCGGATGAAGTTTTCAGGAAAGAGGGGGACGATAATGCTTAAGGTTATGATAGTAGAGGATGAAAAACCTATTTTAGATTTGATGAATATAGTTATAAATCAAATTACTCATTTATCAATTGTTGGTAGTTTCACAAAACCTCATGAAGCTCTGAAACAGTTTCCTATTTTAAAGCCAGATGTTGTATTTCTTGATGTAGAGATGCCTAAAATGACAGGTATAGAGTTAGCTAAAAAAATGATCGACATAAATGAGGATATCCAAATAGTATGTACTACAGCACATGAACAATATGCCTTAGACGCTTTCAAAGTGTATGCAGTTGACTATTTGTTAAAACCAGTGACAGTACAAGATATTGAAAAAGTTATTTTTAGATTAAGAAAAATTAGGGGATACTTGACGAATCCTTCAAATAAAAAAATCTCAGGAAATGAAGAGCAGAAGCGATCAATGTTATGCTTAGGGACATTTGAAGTAAGAAATAATTCAGGAGATATAGTTAAATGGCCAACCAAAAAAACAGAAGAGCTGTTTGCTTACTTCCTTGTTAAACCAAATCAAATTATAGACAAATGGATTTTTACAGAGTTGTTATGGGGAGATATGGAGAATGACCGTGCAGTACACAATTTATATACAACGGTTTATCGACTAAAAAAAGTTCTCAAAGAAAAAAATATTTCCCTAAATGTTAAGCAAATGAATGAAGGCTACATGTTAAACATATCAACAGTTAACAGTGACTTAGATGATTTCCTTCATTATCATAGAGTTCATTCGCAAATTTCAGAACAAAATCTTATGGAAAGTGAACGAGCATTTAATCTATACAAAGGTCCTTTATTTGGAAGTAGAGATTATTTATGGAGCATTGGTCACCAAGAAGAATTGGTGCAGATGTATTGTTCTTTAACTTATCAATTGGCTGTTTATTATAATAATAATGGGAAGTTTAATGAAGCTGAGGAACGACTAAAAACATTTCTAGCCTTCCATCCTTTACATGAAAAAATAAATCTATTACTGTTAAATCTATATGCAAAGAATGACCACAATCGTTTGATTAAATATTTTGATCACTATGCTAGCTTATTAAAGCAGGAAATGGCAGTGGATCCACCATTAGAAGCTCAACTGATCATAGAAAAATTAAATAAAGATTATATAGCAAGATAATATCCATCATTATGTTACCTTTTTTGGTTTGTTAAATAACATTAAAAACTGTGAGTATTTTATTCAAATTTCAGTAATTACAAATACTAATTGTGATTACACACAAGTACTTACTATTATAATATTCTTCCAAATAGATCAAGAAGTATTTAAATGAAACATAATAGAAAGTAGGATGAATAAGAGCATGCCATTATTTGACATGCTCTAGTCCTATGTATAACTAAGGCTGAATACAAGGACCATTCGGACCAGCACAAATTGGTGGATTATGGTCAGCACTTGCAACTGATAAACCAGATCCAATTAAAGTTAAAGTTAATGCTGTACATACTAAAACTTTTTTAATTTTCATACCCAGAACACCTCCTGTTAATAATTACCTAAAATACATATTCTTCATAAAAAATGTAAATCCTTCTAGAATTTTGTATATTTTTCGGAAAAATTAAATTATTTTTATAGAACTCATTGATTATTGAGGTTACCATGACTGAAGAAATTCAGTCTTTTTTCGTTCTGATTAAAGGAGAAAAGGTCCACGAACTCTAGTTGTACATTCACATTAAACTTCGCCAATAAGGGGAACTATCGTATAATTGGAATTCAAAAGCAAATTTTAATTTGGAGCCTTAATAGTGATAATATAGTTCTGATATTCAGTAATACTTGTAAGTAGTAATTATCAATTTTTGATTATTCAAAAAATATAATCGTAAAAACAACTCTGACAAGTATATGTCAGAGTTCATTTGTTATGATCTATGTTAGTTAATCAATCCTTTTGAATTAACAAATTAGTCTTTTCGGGAAGTAATAGTCACCCGGTATTTAAAATGAAATTAATTTCATAAAATAGTTTATTGCTGTCCTAAATTAGTTTCAATAAGTGCTACAAACGTTAGCTACAATTAAATCAAAAACAGACTAGGTAAAAAACATTTATACTAATTTCTTATATATCATCATGATATTGAAGCACTTATAATTGAAAAACAGGGTGAAGAGGCTATGATTTTAGAATTAGTAAAGGTTGATTTTTCTAATTATAAATCGTTAGTTAAACAGGGACAGGCAGAGGCTTGACTGATGCAATATATTTTATATACGACTACAGTCATGCTGAAGCAAAAGGTCGAAATAGATAAAAACCTTTTGTGGGAGGATGGAAAAATTTTGATATAATTCTAAAAGCTATTGTCAAGATTAATGCTTAGAGCTTTGACAACACCAAAATAGATTAGGGGATATTATAATGAATATTAATGAAAAAACATATCTAAGTATAGAAGAGATTATTTCATTACCAACCTTATCAGGTATAAACTTAAGTGATGATGGTAAAAACGTAGCATTGGTTAAGAAGACAACTAACTGGAAAGACAATAATTATAGGAATCATATATGGATATATGAAAAAGATAAGGGGCAGTGTTATCCATTAACAACTAGTGATATAGATAGTACATCTCCATTGTGGTCTCCAGATTCTAGTTATATCGCATACCTTAGCCTCGTAGGAGAAGGGAATAATAAGAAAAACCAGATATTTGTTAAGTCAATAGATGGTAATAGTGAACTTCAAATTACTGATGAGAAAGAAGGGGTTAGTAAATTCAAATGGGAGCCTACTGGCGAGGGTTTTTATTACGTTGCACATTCAGAAGAATGTGATTCTATCAAGAAACGTAAGGAACTATATGGAGATTTCCATCATATAGGTAAGGAATACCAGAATAATTGTTTATATTACATTGAAATAGAAAAAGAGATTCAAAATGATAAAGATGAACTCAACAATCGTGTTGTTTATCAACTAACTGATGGTAAGGATTTTCATATCCATGAGTTTGATATTTCAAATGATGGGAAAAAGGCAGTTTTAATGACTACACCAAGCCCAAATTTGGGAGATTTTATAGATGGAGATCTATACATACTAGATATTAAACCTAGAGAGCTACAAAAGATGAATATAGATAAGTTATTGGGAGGGAGTGTTTGCTTTTCTCCTGATGGCAGCAAAATTTGTTACTCAGCAAGCATAAGAGAAAAGGATTACTATAAGACCCATATAAAAGATAGTACAATAGAGATATATGATATTAATAATGGGGAGCTAATTCAACCTTTAACTGATAATGATAGTACTGTTATTCCATTACGGTGGACTGCTAAAGGAATTTTAATTAGATGGCAAGATAGAACTAATTATCTTATTGGGTTGTTATCTGAGAATGGCACTGTGGAAATGTTAAGCGAAAAAATAGATAGTTTTATAATGGAAGCTTCTATAACAAGAGATGGAAATCATATATCCTATAATAAGGCTATTACAAATGAAAACTTTGAAATTTATTTAGACGATAAAAAAATAACGAATGAAAATAGCTTTTTCATAGGAAAGCTTAAAAGTAACAGGGAAATAATCTCATGGCAAAGTAGTGATGGTCTGGAGATAGAGGGAGTTTTATCAACCCCAGTAGAGTTTGACGTAAATAAAAAATATCCCTTGTTAGTGGTAATCCATGGAGGTCCGGCTTGGGCATCATTTCCAATATTTTCAGACTGTTTTAATGAGAAATATCCTATTGAACAGTTTATCGAAAAAGGTTTTATAGTTTTAGAACCGAACTACAGGGGAAGTTCTGGTTATGGTAATGAATTCTTAAAAGCAAACTATAGAAAATTGGGAATTGGTGACTACGATGATGTTATATCTGGGGTGGATACACTTATTGACAAAGGGATTGTAGATAAAGATAAAGTAGGAGTTATGGGATGGAGCAACGGGGGATATATATCAGCTTTCTGTTCCACATTTAGTAGTAGATTTAAAGCTATTTCAGTTGGAGGTGGAATTACTAACTGGAATACTCAATATGTAAATACAGATATACCTTATTTTTGTAGGATGTATTTAGGAAGTAATCCATGGAATGATCCAGAGATTTATACTAAAGCATCACCAATGACATATACTAAATCAGCCTGTACTCCCACTTTGATCCAACATGGAGAATTGGATGAAAGAGTTCCAACTCCAAATGCATATGAATTATATCAAGGGCTAAGGGAGATGGAAGTTGATACAGAGTTAATTATTTTTAAAGGAATGGCATATAGTTCTGACCAGCCAGGAATTCATATGGCTATTATGAAGCAAAATTTGATGTGGTTTTCCCACTATATTCTAGGAGAAAGTATGAAAGATTTTAGGATTTTATAATTAATAAATAGCTATCCTCACAGGATACATATAGATGAAACAGTCTTCATGAGGAGGCTGTTTTTTTAAGGTTCTATACGTAAACTGTTTGAAGATTCAACTTACCGTGTGAAAAGGGTGTTTTATTGTAGAAAGAAGTAGTAAAGTGATGATGGCTTAAGCTATTGATTTACACAAGAATGTTTGGTATAGTTTTCTTATTATGGAAAGGAGTGAGAGTTAACAATGACTAATTTAATGAGGATAACCTTGGGAATTAAATGTATTGCCTCTCACTCATGCGGATTTAGAAATTAAGCCTCCATGAAAAGGGGATGTTGTAAGCATGTTTTCGAAAAAGAACGTAATGTGAGTCACAAGGTTAAGTTATATAACCCTGTGGCTTTTTATTTTTGAATAATAAATTCTTATAATTTAATTTCCGGTTATTCCTCACAAAAGTTAGTCTAATAATTTATATTAGAATCGTTGGATGTGGACGTATTGTGAATATAAGATTGGATGAAAAGAATACCAAGATTTATGTGTAGGAGTTGATATAATGCTTACTATACAAAAAAGTACAGCCAAAGGAAGAGAATATATTACATAGCCTAATGCAGTTTTACAAATATGAGTTTAGTAAATATATTCCTACTATAATCTTAAAACAAGATGGTACTTATATACCATTTAGCGAAGTATTGGGCTAATCGTAACTTCCATGCTTACTTTATAAAATTAGAAGATAGCGTTTTGAAGATGGAAATTTAATACTAGTGGCGAATTCAAGACTTTTAATCTAGTCTAGAAAAATTATTGGACTGATTTGTCGGTCAATTTTTTTATGAAATAATATTAGGAAAGAAGGAATTTTAATGATTCATGAAGCAGATATCAATGTAAGAGAAAAGTTGTTTCCTATGTTTAAAGATATGGATAGTACCATGGTTCTTTCATGTCTTCAAGGTCATATGGGAACTGTTTGGGTTGATGACCTCGAAAATCCAACTACTGCACAAATTATGGTCGGTATTTTTGTATACTATGCTGGTAACCCATATTCAAAGGGGGCTGAGGAGCTACTTCACAATCTTCCTGAACATATCTATGTGATCGTAAATAATGAAGAATGGAAAAATCGTATAGAGACTGTTCATAAAGGAGTTTTGGATAAATTTCAACGATATAAATTCAACAAAAATCCTGAAGATCTAAATCGGAGTCACATACATGGTTATATATCAAAATTACCAGAAGGATATAGATTACAAAAAATAGATTCAACATTGGCAAAAGAACCATCCCTGCATGAAATTTCAGAGGATTTTACAAGTCAGTTTGATTCGATAGATGATTTTATAAATAGAGGTGTAGGGTATGCACTTTTATATGATGGACAAGTTGTATGTGGGGCATCATCATATAGTATTTACGATCATGGAATTGAAATTGAAGTTGCTACACATCCTTTGCATAGAAGAAAAGGTCTAGCATCAATAGCAGCATCTGCATTAATTTTAGATTGTCTTGACAACGGGGTTTACCCTAGTTGGGATGCAGCTAACATTGAATCTGCTAACTTAGCACAAAAACTTGGTTACATTTTGAAAGAGTCATATGATACGTATTATATTAATTATAAAAAATAAGCTTGTAGATCTCACTATGTAATTGTAGAACAACCAGACTAAATATTAGCCTGATTATAATCTTATTACATAATAAAAAGGCGCATTTCTGTAGTAAAATAGAAATGCGCTTTTTATCATAAACTTGTGTAATAGCTATTTATATTACTTAACAATAAAGATAATCACCATGGAATTTTAGTTAGTGTAATTATGTTAGTAAAGTACATAAGGGCTAGGTCATTTGAGTTTGACTAAAGTTACAAATATTGATGCTACATTAGTTAATATAATGGCTCAAGAAGTTTAAAACGGCTGTATTATTTGGAGACAATAAGGGCTTAAATTTATATGTTCCATTCATAAATAAACTATAAGTTGTTATTGTACTCTTAATTGTGTGTAGTTCCTGATATATCCATCAAAATAATTCCGAAAAACGTCATTCTCTCCATAGTAGATTCTTGAATCGAGTGTGAATTCTTTGAAGGAAAAAGAATCAGAAGTTTTTACTTTATGGTTAGTTCCACTTTGTACGCTAAGATAGTTAGTGTTCCATCCTACATCCTTTTCAAGAATTCCTTCTAAGCTGTGATAACTCTACCACTTCATATTTATCATTATGGAACATCCAATCATTTTTTAAATCTTGAGAAAGTAATACACCATCCGTATCCAGAATATAATGCTCAGAATCATAATCCATTGTATATTGTTTTAATAACGATTTAGTATCACCTACTGAGCTTTGCCCAATTACATGTTGATATCCATAAAGATAACCTATTTTATAAAAGTAATCATCCTGATCGTTATCGAATGAAAATGACATAAGATCATCTAATCTTTTTTTAGGGATTATTCTCCATTCCATATTTACAGTAATACGAAATTGATCAGAACTAATTTGCATAATTTCAGTTGTTAATACTTTATAGGTAGTTTCTACTTTCTTTTTTGCTGTTTTCTCTTTTTCTGCTTTAACTTCTTTTTCAAATTGGTCCTTAGTTAAATTTTCTTGTTGAATTCTTTTAATTATTGGTTTCTCTCGGGTTTCCTCATCGTTATCTGCATATTTCACTATTGTTTTTATGTATTGAATCATAGTTTCTTGTTTGCCGAGTCTAAAATTCTTTGATTCTTTAAAAAACCATCTGTTACATGATTGAGAATATAGCTATTACTAAAACCAATATTTTTGATCTTATTAAGTTCCTCGAGTGATATAAATACACCATTCTCATTCGTAAACCCTTCAGCGGTTAGCAGATTAGAAATATCCTTTTTCGCTTTGAAGCCGTTCATATTTTCCTTTTCTGCTGTTAATTTGTTTTCAATGTAGTCTTGATTATCTTTTATCTCTACGGTTATTAAACTCAAAATTAATAAAATAACCATTATTGTAGCAACAAACGATTTTGTTGGGAGCATAACTAATATTCCCTCCTTAGTTAAGTTCTTATCAGACCTCAGCTCATAATTGAAATGGATGCTTCCTAATAATTGGTTTTATAGGTTAATTATACCAAATTTTGAATTTAATCTAAGTGAGTTGTCACCTTTTGTCATTTGATATGCTAACTAATGTAGCTTAAGTTTAACCTACTACAAATTAGACACATTCGCTTTGGGTTTTTTCATAGAAATATTCCAAGGAATTCATATGTATATAAGGACTGGAATAGTAATAAAACAAACCTTTTAAAGGGGATGTTATCTTGTCCAACAATAAATTAATTTCTGTCGGAGTTATTTTCACATTCATTATATTGATAGCAGCAACTTATTTTAGTTATCATGAAAAATCTAAGGAAGTGGTTAATGATGTAGATATTAAAGATAATTTATTGGTAGATATTTTATCACTACATATTATAAGAGCAGTAAAAAATCAATATAAATTGGGAGATAGTAGTTCAATTGGTTTCAGTGTAAGCAAATTAGAGGTCTTTAAGAGGGAAGAAAAAGCTAATATACAATATGATGTGCTAACTAATGTTGAAGTTTATAAAAAACGTGATAATGGGCTTACAAGTTGGCATAAAGATACTTTAAAATATAGCATTAGTTTTGATCCGGAGTTAAAAATTGAATTAATAGATTATCAACAAGATGGCTGGGATGAATAATCAACGAATATGTATGGTAATGAATATGGTGGCTCGATTATAAATAGAACAATAGTAATAACGATAAATTACATGAACTAAGGTGGACGAGTCACAAGTAGTCTTTTCGTTATGCAAGCATTCAGGTTGAGAGACTTTTCTTGGACTTACCGTTAATAATAGATTGTTAGTTAATACAACTTTTAGTTATCTTTGTTGAGGTAATTGAAACGGTTTATATGGGCTATGTTTTGGTGGAAATAGAAAAACTGCTTAAACAATAAAGTAAATCCAAGCAAACAAAGAAATGATTAACGATATTATCATTTCGAACAAAAGAGATGAGAATGTTAAGACGTTTAAAGAATAACAAAATATAAGAACAAATGAAGTACTTATGAAGATAAATTTAACAGAAGATGCTTGAATAAACTTGAGGAATAATAAAGAAGGGACTACAAAAAAGAATATAAAATAGCCGAATAGAAATATTGGTATGGTTAAGTCTGTGAACAGAGGGTGCTCATTCACTTTATAATTTGGCCAAAATTTATGTAACAGTAAATATGATAATAAAGATGAAAAGAACATCCAAATATAGAATTTCATACAACTCCTCCTTAACTAATAATTATTGTTTTAACACATAAGGAAAATAATATAGGATTAAAAAGTTAAATCACAGCCTTTATGAATCAACAACAAGCATTCGAATCACCTAAAATTAATCACGATAAAATAGATCATGTCATACATAAGTAAGCAGTTGTACCAACTATATGGATGAAAAAGAGAGTAAAAATAATACAACCCCAAAATAAACAATTTTGGGGTTACTTAAACGTTTGCGGAGAAACGTATCCAGTATAAGTAAAAGTTCTTCATATTTTGAATGTCCTTATTATATAAACTATCTAGAAGCATGTAAAGCTTCATTTTAATGCTTAATTAAGTAATTTTTTTAATTATTTTCACTATACATATGCTTTGCTGATTTTATCATAAACATCCATAGAAGGTTACTACTAGCTAAAGGTTCTAGATTTTATATATAATATATCCACATCATGGAAATGAAAAAATGGATCTAAGTCAATATTTTGGACACAAAAAAGTTAAGTTTTGTGTTGTTTAGTTTATTAGGCTTTGATCTATAAATCATACTATTTTGACTTAGAACGAACCTTAATATTATGTACTAATTCTAAGCGACTACTCTTGCCATATCTTCTACAGATTGGGGTGTTCGGTAACCTAAACTACTGTGAATTCTTTTTCGGTTATACCAACCTTCAATAAACTTGAAGATAGCTAGATTGGCAGAATTAAAATCTAAATATTTCACATGGTTGACTTCTTCTTTTTTCAAAATTGCATGAAAAGACTCGATACAGGCGTTGTCATAAGGACAACCTTTTTTACTAAAGGATAGTGTCATGTGATTAGATTGAGCATAGGTTGTGAATTCTTCACTTGTGTACTGAGACCCCAGGTCTGTATGTAGAATAAGTCCTTCACCTGGATCTTGGGTAGTAATCGCATGTTCTAAAGCTTTGATCACTAAATTGGTTGTCATTGAACGTGAAAATGAATAGCCAACAATTTTTCTAGAGTGCAAATCCATGACAGAAGCTAAGTAACACCATCCATCTTTTAGGGTATGGATATAGGTTATATCTCCAACCCACTTTTCATTGATTGTTGTTGTAGAGAAGTCTTGGTTCAGAACGTTTTCTCTTTCAATCACCTGTTTATTACTTGAATATGGGCGAAACTTCTTCTTAATAATTGAACGAATATCAGCAGCTTTCATAAGCCTTTGAACACGTTTAATACTAACGTTATATCCCTCTTGTTTTAAGAGATACTGGATTTTAGGTGCACCATAACGTTCCTTGCTTTCTGAATGTATTTCTTTGATTCTTTTTGTCAGCTCTCTGTTTTCATATTCACGGTTTGATTCAATCGTTTGAAGAGATTGATAATACGTACTTCTAGAGATTCCTAAGGCATCACACATTGTTTGAACCGAATATTGACCTTTGTGTTCTTCTATTAAAATTGTAAGCTCAGATTGATCTACTTTTTTGCGAATATGGCCATAGCCTTTTTTAAGATCTCGTTTTCCTCTTGGAGACGTTGCATTTGCTTCTTCATTTTAATGAGATCATCAGGTGTAAAACTCTCACCATTATCTGTTTCTATAGGAGAAAATTTTTTAATCCATTTATAAATTGTTACTTCAGATACGCCATATTCTTCACTTAAATCTTTTACTGAGCTACCAGAACAATAAAGGTCTACAACCATTTTCTTGAAGTCATCATTGTATTTTTTGCCTGTATTTTTGTTTCCCATCCGGACACAACCTTTCTAAATACATTTTAAGTACTTAACGTTTTTGTGTCCATAAAACTATACTAACTCCAAAATCTTATAAGCTTGAAGGGAGAGTCGTGATTTTAGAACCATAAAACAAGTAGTGATTTTAATTTGGTGTTTATTTTACGTATTTACAAAGTTAACTAAATAATAGGAGGAAGTTAACAATATGAAAAAGTATTACATTGAATTGCCGTACATTGCTGTTTTAAAGGTTGAAGTTAACGCAGAATCAGAGGAAGAAGCACTTGAGAAATTAGCTGAGGCAGATAAAGTGAATATTTTCAGAGGCAAAATTGATGATATTTCTTTTATTGATGAAGATTGGAATTATCATGAGCAAGTCACACAAAGAAGCATGTCAAATTCAACCCAGTATAATATGTTTATTGAAGAAGTAGAAAAAGATGATCATGATAAGTTAGTCTGAAAAGAAAAGTAACATATGGGAACTACTACCTTTAGTGCAAAAGGTAACTATTTCTGTTGAGAAAAGACTAGTAGATGTTGTTCCTTGGATGACCTATACATCAAGGAACAATTATTAAATCAGAGAGAGTGGTTAGAATAAGCTTCAAAAATGAAGAAGGTATTCCATTAATCTTGCGCTATTGATAATAAACTTGAAAGGCTCTTATCGTAAACTTTATTGCTTTTTGTTACATAAATTTGAGTCACTAATATGTATAGTATGATTTTTTATAATCTTTCGAGAAGAAAAGATACCCTGAAAGCTAGTTTTATACGTGTTCATTATTTGTACAAAAACAATATTCTATACGTAAACAGCCGCATGAAAAGTGTTCTTTTCTATACTTTGTGTCATAATTAGTTTTATATATTAACTAGAAATTTGTATAGAAAAGTTTTAAGTAGAATGGAGGTATTGTGAATGAAAAGTACTTTTGGGTTTGTAAATGATCTGAGAACCTTATGCAAAGCCTAGTGTCTGAAGGCGATACTTTGCATAAGGTGATATATCAAATCGTCTTAGTTAGAGGATGCCATTTCTGACATGATTGGTTTTGCACCTTATCATATTTGATAAATAAGGGGCGGCAGAAATGAGTAAATCTACAATAAGAGAAAAAATTCCTAATGAATTACTTAGAGAACTTCAAAAATATGTACAAGGTGAAACGATATATGTTCCAAAACCCAAAAAAAATTATCAAAAATGGGGAGCATGTTCTGGTGGAAGAAAGGCAATTAATGATAGGAACACTTTACTTAAAAGTGAATTTAACAATGGGAAGTCCATTGATCAATTAGCAGATGAATTTTTTCTTTCACAAGCAACAATCAAAAAAATAGTATATTCAAATAAATAGTAATGACAGCACTGATTGTATTTTATATAAATACGGTCAGTGTTTTTTTATGGTGACAATACTGCTAGATCATTTTTGGTATATATATAACGATTTTAAAAGATTATCATTAATGTTAATAAATGTCTCTCGTTGCTATATAAACATATTGATGTAGTTTAATTGAACTTTCACCGTTTTAAAGATGAATGGACACCATAAATTGTAATTATAAATATTAATCTGGTGGTACGAAAAGCAACAATCAATATGAAAACAGTCAATGAAAAATATACATATGCATTTATGTAGTATGTGAATGTAAGGTGAAACAATTAGATGAATTTATAGAAAGGTATGGTTTGCATGATGTTTCCTGTAACTTATTCTACACTTTGTGAAAATGAATTAAAAAAGTATATTTCTGAGATGTACGAAGTAACTCCGGTGAAAGTAAACTTTTTTTTAAGGGGTATGAATGATACTTATGTCGTACATACAGAAGATTCTAAGTATGTATTCCGAGTGTACAGAAATGATTGGAGGACTACAAAAGAAGAGATTGTCTTTGAATTAGATCTAGTAATTCATTTAAAAAGTGAAGGAATACCTGTTTCTTATCCAATTACTAGAAGAGATGGAGAATTCATTAATAGACTAAACGCTCCAGAAGGAAATCGTTTCGGAGTATTGTTTAGCTTTGCTGAGGGTGAGGAAAAACCTATTGACAATGAAAAAATAAGTTCCTTATTTGGACAATCAGTAGCGGAACTACATATGAAATCTGAAAAATTTACTACAACAGAGAAACGCTTCCAACTAAATTTAACCTATCTTATTGATAACCCATTGAAAATAATAAAGAATTTCATGTTACACCGAATAGAGGATTATACTTTTATTGAGGAGATTGCTAGTAAATTAAAAGCTAGAATTCAGGAGCTTGAAGGTTATGGACTTGATTGGGGTATTTGTCACGGTGATTTACATGGGAACACAAACATTAGCTTTAAAGAAGATTTTTCTTATACACACTATGATTTTGACCTTTGTGGATATGGATGGAGATCATACGATATAGCAGAATTTAGACTTGCACGTCAGATTCATACAAAAGGTGACAATAAATTGTTAAATAATTTGTGGGATGCTTTTATTCAAGGATACACTTCTGTAAGACCGCTAAGCCAGAATGATTTGGATGCAATTCCAGTGTTTGTTGGAATTAGACAACTATGGTTAATGGGCTTATGCCTACATGATCCTCATATTGTGGGAAGTATTGATACAGGTGATGGTTACATTAATAAAAAGTTGGAGTATTTCAGGGATTTGTCTATTTAATAGTTTAAACTTTTTAATTAGCAGTACATACTTTGCTGGGCCTTTGTATTATTGCAACACTATCAACTAAAAAACAGATAAAACCTTCCACGATCTAGCGCTTTCAGCGATTGAAATGCGCTATATGTGTTTTTACATCTTATATTGTTACCTTACTACAATTACAATGAAAAAAATATTTATATTTGAGTGTTGTGAATAGATTCTAGCTATTTAACTCTTTATCACAGCCAAATAAAATAACTCTAATTATTTTAAGAATAATCTGAAAAATGTAGGCTAGATTACATTTTAATTCTTTAAATACAGGTATGCTATTTAAAGAATTACTTATTATTGCAGTTGTAGTTTTAATAATGATTATGTAAAAAAAATTTAAGGAGGGATTGATATGAAGTTGCCTTTACAAAAAGCTTTAATTGCAGGAAGCATTGGCGGTATCACCGGAGGGATTGCATTCGGGATCGTAATGCAACTGATGGGAAAAATGTCAATGATTGCATCAATGGCAAGTAGTGACAGTCTAGCTGTAGGCTGGGTTATTCATTTGCTTATAAGTGTAATTTTTGGTGTATCATTTGGGGGGTTAGCTATAATTGTAAAAAATATTTGGCTACTTACTGTGATCTTTACAATTAGTATCTGGATTTTAGGTCCATTAGTCGTTATGCCATTATTGATGGGAATGGGAACAAATATAGTAAATGCAGTTACTCCCGATCAACTTATGAACCTTATGACACATCTATTCTTCTCAGTAGTGGTAGCTATTGTTTATAAATTTACTGTCTCAGAATCGAAGGAAAAGACAGTATCAGCGTAAACATTATATAAAACTTAAACATTCACTTCTCTAACCAGTATAGAGGGGTGAATGTTTTTTATAATGAATTTATTATGTAATATAGAATGGATAGGTCATTTGACGGAAATTAAGGGGTAGGGAGGAAGTGTTTGAGAGATGATAGCTATGTTTATAGATCATGGTGGTACTATTAGATATGAACATAAAATTTAATTTATGTTATAATTCCAATGAATACTCCAAACATAGCTACTAAATGGAGTGATACATTGTTGAGTTATTTAAAAGTATACAAAAGTGCTATACAGGGGACGAATGCCTAAGTCAGTGATCTAAGTAGAACACCTACTAATGGAAGGTGGAGATGTCCGTCTTACAGTGGTTGATACAAATAAACAAAATCAATCGTGGTCCGGATATTTAGATGAAATATGCTAAATTGAAGTTGGAACTAGAAGTAATCGCTGAATAGAGTTTGGCGGTGAATTGGTTAAGTCGCTTAGAAAGCCTGAAGCTACATCAGTAGTAAAAACAAAACGGAACCCTGCCTCCAAAGATTAAATAAATTAATCTTGGAGGTAGAGCACTTGAGTAGAAAATCAGAAAATACAGCGTTTCAGTGTGAAAAATGTAGAGAACAAGTTACACCATTAACTAATGGTAGTTTTAGAAATCATTGTCCTTATTGTTTGTATTCAAGACATCTAGATATCCAACCAGGTGATCGGGCAAGTGATTGCTATGGACTAATGGTACCGATTGGGCTTGATTATTCTAACAAGAAAGGCTATCAAATTGTTCATGAATGTACAAAATGTGGTAAGGTTGGTAAGAACAAAGTTGCCACAGATACACTGCAAGAAGATCAAATAATTAATTTTATGAAATCAATAGTTTAATAACATTCTACCTGCTATGTTTGGAGTGTGAATTTTAGTTTGTCATAATACCTTTTCTTCGTTGTTAAGGCTACTTTCACGCAAGTTGTTGATTTTCGTACTAAGATAGAATCAGGGTTACATCTAGTGTTGGTGGTAGAATACTCTTGAGTGTGTGTAAAACCACATCTACCTGTTCGTATAAAAAAGTAATGGCATCTTCACAAAATGACGTGATGATAAAACAATGTTTTTTGAACCAAAAAAACAACATGACAAGGAAGCACAAAAAATAGGCCACTAGAATGGCAGCCTATTCTTAAGAATATTAATCATTGTTGAATGAAGGATTCGAGTATATTGACTTCTCTTCACCTCTATTACCGAAGTTTAAAATTACCAGATGTTATATCTACAATTATTTCATGATCGCCAGACCCAATGGTTCCGATAATTCGGTCATTAGATTTTTCCTCATAGGTAACGCCATCTATTTCAACTTTACCATTACCTGAAGTAGCTTTAAAATTTATATAAAGTGATGATGGGGCTTTTTCGTATTCAATACTTACATTACCACTTGAAGCATTAGCCGAAATATTACCAGAAGATTCCTCATTGTGTAAAGTAATATTCCCAGACGAACTATGTGCAGTTACATTCCCTACTACATTTGTTAAATACATGTTACCAGATGCTACTTCAAACGATGAAGTAATTGCTTGCTGATGATCTACTGTTATATTACCTGATGCTGTTGATGTGTATACTTTATCGGCTTGCATGTCTTTCATTTTAATATTTCCTGATGCTGCTGACACATTCAATTTATTAGCGTTTAATTGTTCAGCTTCAATATTTCCTGACGCTGTATTTATTGTTACTGATTCATATACTTTTGTAGGTAAGTACACTGAAACAGTAGTATCCACGATAGATACCCCAATATTAAAAAACGTATTCGGATCTTGAAATTCTATTTTTAACAAATCACCTTGTTCTTCTACATTAAGTTTAAAATTTTCTTTCAGTTTTTCACTAACTCTACCATTCACCTCAATGATAAAGCGATCATCATCAGAAGGCTGAACCTCAATATCAGTTGATGTGAAGGCAATGTCTATTTTCTTGATCTCTTCATTTTTAACTTCTTTTCTATCATGTAAATCTACAGTATTAAAGGATAAGCCACCTGTGGCATTTATTGAAACAACTGAACCGATTATTCCAATAAATAATACAACAAGTAATCCTACCAACAGCTTCTTCATGCTGTTTTCCCTCCTTATATAATATGAATATTAAATGTACACAAAACTTATGTGAGTAAACTACACCTGATGGAATAGCAATAACTTCAATCCTATTTCTATTATCTAATATTTGTTTAGTTCGTCACTGTTCCTTTAGGATTAAAAGTATCGTCAGAGTGTGTGGCATACAAACTTCTCTTTTTAACGAAATAAATGAATTCTCATAACTTGATCAAAATATAAATCTCTATGTTTTCTATAACGATACTTAATTATTTATATCATCACCATTAACAATTTTTGTTAAGCTGTTTGTTAAACCATTGATACTAAGACCTCCTAAATATTCATTATTGCTTAAGGTAATAATGACAAGTTCAGAATTAATGTCACGATAAATATGCGTTAAATATCCAGGTAAATACCCTCCATGTTCAACTTTATTACCTTTTGTAAACCACCCATAACCATATTCAAACCCAGTTCCATAGTAAGACTTAGAAGGAATTTTAGTATAAGGAGCATACATCTTAGCAATTGTCTCTTTTTTAAATAATACTTCAGAATATAACGCCCTATCCCATTTCACTAAATCATTAATAGATGTATACAACCCCCCTGAAGCGTGAAAGAGGAAAGACTCATTTTGCATAGTGTGAACTTCATCAGACATGCTTATTTTATGCCCAAGAGCTTTATTTTCTTGAATATCCCAGTCAATACTATAACCCGAATTTAACATCGCTAAAGGTTCAAAAATATTTCTTGCTAAAAAGGTTTCGTATGAATCTCCCGAGATTTGTTCTATTATCCAACCTAATACTAAATAATTCGAGTTACTGTATTCATAATTTTCACCAGGTTTAAAGTTAAGAGGAATGTCTTTATATATAGCAATGGCTTCTTCATGTGTTGGCAACGAGGTAATATTTGACCCGAGAATTTTTTCAAAACTCTCAGCAAATATTTGAGTATCTGTGTTTACAATTCCAGATGACATTGATAATAAATGATGAATGGTAATCTCATTCCATTGAGTAGCATTGGGAAAATAATCTGTCACTTGGTCATCAAGCTCAAGCAATCCACGTTCTTCGAGTAATAATATCGCTGCTGCTGTAAATTGTTTAGTCATAGAAGCCATGATGAATTTCGTATCTAATGTATTTGCAATATTTTGCTGAAAGTCAGCCTTACCAAACGTACTAGAGTATATTTCTTCACCTCCCATACCTACATATACAGCCCCTGAAAAATTATAGTTTTCTTCATAGTGAGTCATCGCATTATCCAATTTCGTATATACATCTAAGTCGTTTGAATCTTGACTTACTTCTTGTACTTGAGCTGATGTAATATTTTCTTCTGTTGACTTCTCAATAAGGTCTGTGTTTTCTGTTGTTTCACTTTCTTTTCTGGGAGGATTTTCAGCAGAACATGCACTTATAACAAGTAAAAGACTAATGAACATAACAAACAAGCTTTTTTTCATTTGAATCTCCCCTTGTGTTTTTTTATGTCAGGTGATTAATTAAATCTACGAAGTTATAATTTTGAATACGGATTTGTATCCTAAAGGTTTCAATTTATTTCTTGGGACATATTGTGGAATAAAGTATTGGAAGGATAGTATGGTGATGATATTAATGTAACCGTGTATAGAAAAATAAAAGGGTAATCAAGTATGAGGTACAAATATTGTTATCTTACCTATCATCAATGATTAACAATTCCTCATTACTACACCTCCATTTTATATAATACGTTTTAATTGTATTATTGTTATAGTGTTCTATGTGAATAGTACACTAATGTAATTTTATTGTCAATTTATTACTTTATTTACTTTTTTAATACATAGTTAATAACAACGGCGGTGAGTAGATGTAGGCAAGATGATACATCTTATCATACTTAATCTGTAATAAATCGGGCATTGCGTAATTTTTTATTCGTTAGGAAGATTGTGGAGCAACGAAAAAGCAATAATATGCTAAAATCAGGATAAGATCGTGAAGAAATGAACGTAAGCCAATGTAGCAGGTTCTAAAAAACTTTAATTATTTTATTTTAAAAAGTCCATATGATTAAGGCGTCCTAATTCGTTATATAGAGGAGGTGATTATGATGACAAATTTACAAACTATAGGTGAAGAGACTAAGGACGTATGGGGTATGTATTGGAAGGTTGTTCAGCCCTATCGCAATCAATTATGGAAATATTGTTTAAGGTTAACAGGAACTCCTTGGGATGCAGAGGATTTGCTTCAAGATACACTATTGAAGTCATTTGCATCACTTTCTGCCTTATCTCATCGACAGCAGAATTTAAAAACAAAATCATATCTTTTTCGTGTTGCTACCAACCATTGGCTTGACCAATGTAGGAGAAATCGACGATTATCAAATGAAGACATTGATGAGAACCATTTAAGTGAAGAATTCAATGATTCTCTGGAAGTAAATGAAGCAATTTTATCGTTAATACATAATCTAACGCCGAGGCAGACTGTTGTGTTTATATTAATAGAATCTTTTCGTTTCACAGCAAATGAAGTAGCTGAATTATTATCTAGTTCTGAAGGAGCAATTAATGGACTACTCAATCGTGCAAGAAAAAAATTGTATGACATAAGAGAGAGTAACGGTGGAATTATTAAGGAAGAATCCAATATTAATATTCATTCAGATGCTGTCAAAGAATTTATAGAGGCATATAATCGTAAAGATTTCAACGGAATTGCCAACATGCTAATTGATCATTCTACATTTAGTTTTGTAGAGATGAACAGCAAAGAATATGGAAAAGAAACTATCCTTAAATATTCACTTAATCCAAATAAAGGAACTAAACTCCAAACTATTTTTGCAACTAGCACTTACTTGTTTGGCAAACAAACGATTATATTTACTAAGCAAACTGCTCAAGGAACAATGTTATTTGATGTGAATACGGTTGAATGGGAAAACGGCAAAGTGGCAAGATGGAACTGTTATTATTTTTGTAGAGAATTTATGCAGTATATTGCAGATCATTTAGAGTTGCCTCTTGCTCCCATCGAGATGTAGTTGTACACGAAAGCAACTGTTATTTAAAGTATGAACGGAGGGATTGCAATGATTGATAAGGACATCTTCGGTTAAATAGGAGATACTGAAAAAATATCTTCTATAAGTGGTGTACATTTGAATTTGTATAAATAGAGCACTTTACGGAGGGTATTTCATGAAATCGAAATTAATTATGCTAGAAGGTATCCCTGGATCGGGGAAAACGACAACATCCAAGTACATTAGCAACCTTTTAAATGCAAAAGAAATTAACAATGATTTATATATAGAAGGACATCTAGATCACCCAGCTGATTATGAAGGAATAGCATGTGTGACGGAAAAACAATATAGAGATATTGCAAGTAAATATAAAGAACATGCAACTGTAATAGATTCAATTGTTGATAGAGGAGTAAATAATATATATTTAATTCCTTATTTGAAATATAAGAAATTAATTCCTAAAGCACTTTTAAAAGCCGTAGAACAATATGATGTGTATAATCTTCCAAATGAACTATATTGTCAGCTATTGCTTTACCGTTGGAAAAGTTTTGCACATAATGCGAAGAAAGAAAGTAAGATATCTATTTTTGATTGTGCATTTTTACAAAACCCTATTAATACACTACTTGCACGTGACGACTTACCAATATCAGAAATAAAGAGATTCATTGTTGAACTTGCCGATACAATTATAGATCTTAACCCAGTTATTATTTATTATTACCAAGATAATATCGAAGAAAGTGTAAAAAATATTAAGGCAAAAAGATCTACTGAATGGTTTGAACATGCTATTTGGTATTATACAAAACAACAATTCGGTCAAAGTAGAAATTTGAACGGATTAGAAGGCGTAATTCATTATTTAGAGGAGAGGAAACAGGTTGAATTAGAAATAGTTAATAACTTAACTATAGCTAAATTACGATTAAATAACTCTTTATTTAATTGGGAATCAAGCTATAAACAAATTAGAACATTTATTGAAACAAAGCTTTAAATTTCTGTACAATGAGGACTAACAATAATAATCCACTTTTTATAGTACTAAATTGATAAAAAAGCAACAATGTTTACGAAAAGAGCCTTCATTTAAAAGGCAGTAGGTTTGCTAACTTCTGCCTTTTTCTAATAGCTCATGTTAGTCGATTGCTTGAAGAATGGTATTTTTGAAATAAAAAAATTCAGTGTAATCCGATAATTGATAATCGGCTGTAACTGGTTGAATTTGGAATATGCACGTTGCAATTCCAAATTCCTTACCGAGTAACATTAATAATTTTTGTCATTAATTTCTGTACTACTTAGTAGTTTCGGACTATCTTAAGGTGTATTAACTTGTGTTAACAAGCTATATTGGAAAAGCTAGTTCGTTTTATGCTCTAATTTCCGATAAGCAAACGCAAGCAAGATGGCTGGTATGGTACAAAGTAGCATTCCAACAAATGCGTATGTTGATTCTATTTCGTATAAGTAACCTCCTAAAATTGTAAACACTGCAGTTCCCCAGCTAAGTGCGAATCCCGAGTAAATACCTTGCGCTATTGGAATCTGTTCATAAGGAATATTTTTATTTAAAAATTTCATAAAGGCATAATGCGCCATTCCGAACGAGAATGCATGTAATATTTGTGAAATACTAAAAATAATGACATTCGGAAAAGCAAATACTATGATCCAGCGTATCGATGAACCAAGTGCTGCTAGTGTAAGTAAAGTAGCTACTGATATTTTGTAAAATCTTCTATCTGCAATTGCAAAGAAAATAATTTCAGCGATTACCGCAATGTTAATAATAAAACCGATTAAATAGTTTGGTGCATGTATTTCTTGTAAAAAGATATACCCGTAATTGTAATACGAAGCGTGTGAAGCTTGCAGTAATATCACTATGGCGAGTACTACAACAAAGTGGCTGTTCCGAAATAACTTTAGCATACCTCCTTTTATTGTTTGATCACGGTGTGATTTTTTTGATAAAACGTTGGGTGTTTGCATAAAGCCGAGGATCATGAAAACAATTACACCTAATAACATTGCCCATAAAATCACGTTATCCCCCATAAGATCGATAAAGATAGCTACGATTATACCAGCCAATACAAACCCAACAGATCCCCATAATCTACTTTTTCCGTAATTTTTCAATTCATTATTTTTCATAAGGACGCCAGCTGCACTGTCTAATGCAGGCATCAAAGTTGGATAAAAAACATGTAAGAGTATTGATACCACTAATAAGGTAGTAAAAGAACTAGCTGGAATACAGAAGAAAAGAACAATTAGTGAGCCGATTGAAGCACCATTTAATATTGTTTTACTACTAAATTTTCCTGATAATAATGGGAAAACAATTAACGATGAAATACCTCTTGCAATCAAACTTAAGCTCATTATTAAGCCAGTTTGAGAAATCGTCATCCCTTTTATATGAATCATCCACCCTGTCCAGTAAGGGAGGAAAACACCCCATGTCACAAAAAAACTAAAGAACTGTCTGCTCATCCACCGTTGTGTATTCATTTATATCTCTCCTTTGTTTGAATGATATAATGAATATGAATGTAATAATATGAGATATCTCATATTTTGAGGTGGATAATGAGAATTTATAAAGATGAGAAAAGACAACATTATTTAAAAGAAAGCTCTATTGAGGCTTTGTTTTCTTTTCCGATTGACGAATTAATCGAGGTTCATGAATATAAAAGGGATGAATGGATTATTCAAGAAGGCAGCGTGCCGAATTTTTTATTTTATCTCATCGAAGGTAAAGCAAAAATTTATGTAACCCATCAAAACGGAAAAGTCTCTTTATTAAATTTCGTTAGCCCTAAGGAATATATTGGAGAAATGGAATTATTAAATGAGGTTTATTATACAAAAGGAATGCAAGCATCTACCAAGTCTATTTGTCTTGCACTACCTCTTCATCGATATCGTAAACAATTACTAGAAGATGTGGTATTTCTACGTGAACTAAGCAAATTATTAAGTTTGAAATCAACAATAATGGCTGCAAAATATTCACAAAGTTTATCATTCCCGCTTGAAAACCGTCTTGCGGAATTTATCTTAAATACCTCTGATAATGGCATCTATATGGAGAAACACGTAACTGTTTGTGAATTTTTAGGTGTTTCCTATCGACACTTAATGCATGTACTTGCACAATTTTGCGATAAGGGGTTATTAGTGAAAGAAGGACGTCAATATCGTATAAAACAGCATAGCTCACTATATAATCTTGCTGAAATGTTGTGGAATAAGTGATGGTCTCAATTTTTAGCTTCATCACGATATGATAAAGACAATAACATATTAAATCCTAGTATTTATACTGCTACCAAAAAAATAATAGAGTGTAGGTTTTACATTAAATAATCTCTTAAATGTATATGAATTAATATTTTAGTATGAAAAGCAACAATGAGAAAACAAATGTTTGACATAAGAATTCTTACTATGATTTTTCGTTAGCATAAAGGTTGTTGATTTACTGTATGTGTAGGATAATATATGGTAGTTTATTCATTCAATGTAAAGATTTTCATAAGAGGTGAAAGAATGGTTTCATGGAAAAAACCTATACTTTTATTATCAGGGATAGGAATATCGTATTTAGGGAATTGGATATACTTAATTGCACTTAATATTTCTATATTAGATTTAACAGGATCAGCAGCAGCAGTTGCTGGTTTATATGTTATTCGACCTATCGCGATGTTAATAACTAATACTTGGGCGGGGAGTGTGATTGATAGAATAAACAAAAGAAGGCTGATGATTTTCATTGATATAGTGAGAGGTGCTTTAGTATTCTTAATTCCTTTTATTGAATCACTTTGGGTTATTTATTTTATTCTGTTGTTGATAAATATGGTTGGTGCATTTTTTGGTCCAAGCTCAGCTGTATACATAACTAAATTGGTTCCACCTGAAAATCGAAAAAGATTTAACTCGATGATGAGTATGACAAACTCAAGTGCATTTTTGTTAGGCCCAGCAATTGCAGGAGTACTAATCATGTACGTAGGTACAGATTTATGTATTTTCATAAACTCGATTACCTTTATTATTTGTTCGTTATTCATTTATCTTCTTCCTAATGTCGATGAGGACTTGTCAAAAATTCAAGAACCGATTCGATTGAAAACGCTAGTGCGTGATTGGAAGGAAGTTAGAGAGTTTGTGATAACAGCGAAGTTTGTTTTTATTGTTTATTTGTTGTTTCAATTTGCAATGTTAATAGGGTTTGCTTTGGATTCTCAAGAAGTTACATTTATTAAACAAAACTTAATGTTATCGGATCGAGATTACGGATTAATTGTAAGTATTACGGGTATTGGTGTATTAGCAGGGTCGTTAATAGCTGCAATTGTAACTAAAAAGGTACCACTAAAATTTTATTTAGGGGGAGGGATGCTGTTAACGTCTATAGGGTACCTGTTGTTTTATTCATCCGATAATTTTATAACTGCAACAGCTGCATTCGTCTTTTTAGGGTTTTTTATGGCGTTTGCAAATGCAGGATACGCAACCTTTTTTCAAAATAGTATTCCAGTTCATATAATGGGGAGATTTGGAAGCATAGCGGAAATGGTACAAGGAATAATTCAAATTGGTTTTACACTCATTTTAGGGGCTCTTGCAGAATGGTTTTCGCTACAATTGGTTAGTGTTTTATTTTCAATAGTTGCCATATTATTTGCTGTCACTCTTTGGATTATCGTATCAATGCCATCCAAATCTACTTATTTTAAAGATAACATGAATGAAATAGCAGGTTAACTATTCAATCATATGCATGTGAAAAGAATCTTAAAGTTGGAATAATGAAGAGGGAATTGGTGTTATCACTTAATACGGGATAATAAATAATCTCATGAGTATCGAGCCTGTAAAATAGTCTATTTGTTATTTCATTATCATTCTTAAGTGGAACGTATAAAAGTACTATTTGATAGTCTGTCGCGAATATTGATTAATAGTGAACATATTATATAAAGGCTGTTTTCGAATTAAGTGTAGCTTTTTGTTCTTACATATAGGTACGTATTCATCTAACGTCGTGGCATCTTTTCTGCTGTACAACAATGACTAACGATGTAAAGCTACTTTTTTTCACTACTACCTGGATAACAATGGAAAAAATCCCGAAAAGAGCCTATAAAAATACTGAGTAACCTAGAGGAGGAACGTTTGGTGGATAAGAGATACCCAATTGGACATTTTGAATTTAATGGTGAAATTACTGCTGATGTGACTAATGATTGGATAAATGACATTGAAAAGCTACCTCAATTATTACGAGACTCTGTAAGCGGTCTAGATAATTATCAACTTGATACACCTTATCGAACAGGTGGATGGACCGTTAGGCAAGTAGTCCATCATCTTGCTGATAGCCATATGAATGCTTATATTCGTTTTAAGTTGGCTCTTACGGAAGATACTCCAGAAATCAGACCATATGAGGAAGGGAAATGGGCGGAGCTTCCTGATTCCAAATTGCCGATAGATATGTCATTATCACTGCTCGAAGCATTACATATACGCTGGACTAAACTACTTAGAAGTCTACATGCTGCTGATATGGAAAGGACATTTATCCATCCGGATTCAGGGGAAGTTACAGTCGGTAAGAATATAGGCATCTACGCTTGGCACGGTCGACATCATCTAGCACACATCACTTCGATATCAAGCCGAAAAGGATCATGAACGAATACTTGTGAATACGAATGTATGGTAAGGGGAGATGCTAGCTATTTATATGTTCACATAGTCATAATATGTGCAAATAATTTTATGGTGTTGAAGAGACAAAAGATGCTAAATTACGTAAAATAGAAGCAGTGTTGTTTATATTCAGTAAAGTTAAAATAAAAAGGAGTAACAAATTATAAGTTATTTGTTACTCCTTTTTTATCATTTAATTAATGCCCAGAGGAAGAAGATAATCCTACTTGATTCACAATTGTTTGGCTATCTTCATTTAGACCTGTAATTGTTATTTTTTTGTTTATGTTTTCATATTTTTGCTTTACCTTTGATATGGCAGTAACAGCTGAATGATCCCACACATGTGATGAACTAAAATCAATGACAATTTCATCAGGGTCAGCATGATAATCGAATAACTCTACGAAGTGAGCCATTGTACCAAAAAACATTTGTCCTTTAATATGGTATGTTTTTATACCGTCTTTAACGACTTCGTTTGATTTGATCTTTGCCATCTTCCAACCAAAGAATAAAGCACTTAATAATACGCCTGAAAATACACCCATTGCAAGGTCATGAGTCGTTACAACGATAGAGACAGTTGCTATTAAGACAACAGCATCAGGACGCGGGATTTTGGCAATCTCACGTAAGGATGTCCAATCAAATGTACCGATAGAAACCATGATCATAACACCTACAAGTGCACCCATTGGGATTTGTGTAACGATGTCGCCTAATACAATAATTAAAAATAGTAAAAACACACCTGCGACTAAAGAGGATAAGCGTCCACGACCACCTGAACGAACGTTAATGACTGATTGCCCTATCATAGCGCAGCCTGCCATTCCTCCAAAAAAGCCAGTTACAAAGTTTGCAAATCCCTGACCTTTTACTTCTCTATTTTTGTCACTTTTTGTTTCTGTCATCTCATCGACAATTGTTGCTGTTAATAATGATTCAATAATACCAACAAATGCTAATGGTAAAGAATAAGGTAAGATAATTAATAATGTTTCGAGTGTTAATGGGATATTTGGTAAATGGAACATAGGTAAAGATCTCGTAATTGCCCCCATATCACCAACTGTACGAACATCAAGGCTCAAAGTAATTGCCAAAATCGTCATGACGATAATCGCTACAAGTGGGGATGGGATTGCTTTTGTAAATCTCGGTAAAATATAGATAATTGCTAAAGATCCAGCAACCATCGCATACATCATCCACGTTTCTCCAACGAAGTGGGGTAGCTGAGCCATAAATATTAATATCGCTAATGCATTAACAAAGCCAATGATAACGGCCTGTGGAATAAATGTAATAAACCTGCCTATTTTCAAAATACCTAATATGAACTGTATAATTCCTGTTAATATCGTTGCAGCAAGTAAATATTCTAGGCCATGGTCTTTAACTAAATCGACCATCAATAAAGCCATTGCTCCTGTTGCCGCTGAAATCATTCCTGGTCGACCACCAAAAATAGAAATAAGCACAGCGATGCAGAAAGAGGCATATAAACCAACCATTGGATCAACACCAGCTATAATGGCAAAAGCAATCGCCTCAGGGATTAGGGCTAATGCTACTGTAATTCCAGCTAATATGTCACCTCTTACATTTGAAAACCATTGATTCTTTAAAGTTGCAGTATACAAATAATCACCTCTTTGTTTATATGAAATGGTTCGAAAAATCTAGAAAAAATGACTTGTGAAACAACTTAATAAAATGTACAAATCCCATGTTTATAATTGAAAATTAATGTTTTAGTAGGATTATTGTACACATGTATGTGCAAGTGTCATTTAAAGTCAACTTTTTTGCAGAGAATTAAGTCCACGATACAATGCAGCAAAGGTGTTTTTCGAAGGAGCTTCACTACGATGCTACATTTCGAGGCATGTCCTTATTGTTGAACTACTATAATTAAAAAAATTAAAGTAATGATGAGTTCTATATTAATAGGCCCTTTTCGAAATTTAATCTTGAAAATTTACTGTAAGATTAGTTTTTCCAAGCCTTATAAGATGAAAATAGCAAAGATACAGGATGCTAGTTTGTATCCGTGGTTATACTGTTTGCACAAAAAATATCAATTATCAGTTTAATAAAAACAATTAATTATGTGTACACTATAAATTTGACATTAATACACAAATAAACATTATACACATATTTATCAAAAACTCCAATATAGTTTTTATGTAGTGAAAACGCCTACATTAAATGATTGCTCTTAAATGCTTAGCTATATGTAGAAAACCACCAAATTACATTGCTATAAACAATATACTTTTCTGACTAAGATTTAAACACCTAACGACTACAGATTTTGGCATGTATTCACGTTAGTTTTTTGGTGAAATGGAAATAATAATTTATAAAATGTCCACCAAAAAAATAACAAAAAGGTCCCAAGATTATCTTGAGACCTTAGCCATGTTATTTAGTTTTGTTTGCTATTACGGTTGTTGGTGACCACCAAGTTGTGATTCAGCCATAGAAACTAATCTCTTGGTAATTTCTCCTCCAACTGATCCATTTGCTCTAGAAGTAGTGTCAGGACCTAAGTTTACACCGAATTCATTTGCAATTTCATATTTCATTTGATCTATTGCTTGTTGAGCACCGGCTACGACAAGTTGGTTTGACGACGAATTGTTTGCTTGTGGTTGATTTTGCATAATTTGTTTCATCTCCTCATCATAATTCTAATTTTGGTTGGGTAGGCTGGATTTGCACCAGCTGTATGGTCTTTAATCATATTCAGCGTCTATTGCTGAACATCATACATCCACATGCCTAACTTGGCTTTACCCAATAAATTAAATGTTTATCTAGTATTATGACGTATTTGAAAGATGATATTCATGAATTAGATTGGTAATGGTTGTTAGTAAACAATCATTACTTTTTCATGAAATGATACATTTATCCACCTTGTTATTAACAAACTAATTTTATGCGTATGTAAATGAGGTGGTTTAATGTTTATGTGCCCGCTTTGTAATGGGCTAGGAAATTTCTCGGTTAATTGTCCTGTATGTGGAGAAGGATCTGAAGATAGGGGAAAGGTAATGGACTATTATGATGATTACAGTCCTTACATGGAAATTGACCATTTAAAGAGAAATGACGGATATGGGACTACGTTAAGTAACCATGAATGTCCACACATTTTATTTTGTGCAACTTGCCAACATGAGTTTGTGAGCTTAATTAAAGAACAAGAAAATAATATCATTTGAATGTTACCTAATTTGAACAAATAGATGATAAGTTAAAGCAATTGGGAAGGCTATTGAAACGTGATTAGGTGTTAGTACAAAAAATACTGATTTTCCGAAAACAGCCATATAAAAAGAGCCTAACACTACAGTCATATTTGTCTTAAGGGCTAATCGCCATTATACAAATATTGTGTAGTGCTAGACCCTTTTCTATTGTGAGTACTTATCGAATACGTTCTTCTGTTTCATTGTCAAAGAAATGAGATTTGTTCATATCGAACGCAAATTCCACTACATCTCCGTGAGAGATTTTTGAGCGAGCATCAACACGTGCGATAAAGCTTTGGTTACCAAGCTGTGAATAGAGCATTGTTTCTGCACCCATAAGCTCAGCTACCTCGATTGTAGCTCTGAATTTTGTATTTGGTGATGATTCAAGGAATACGGGCTCATCATGAATATTTTCAGGACGAACACCTAAAGTTAACTCCTTGTTCACATACTTTTTATCACGTAATGTTTTCATCTTTCCTTCAGGTACTGAAATAGTATTGTTACCAATTTTGAAGTTACCATCTTCCTGTAATGTACCTTTAAAGAAGTTCATAGCAGGAGAACCAATGAATCCACCAACAAACATATTTTCAGGGTTTTCATATACTTCTGTAGGAGTACCAATTTGTTGAATAATACCATCTTTCATAACAACTAAGCGTGTAGCCATTGTCATTGCTTCTGTTTGGTCATGTGTTACGTAAATAGTTGTTGTTTGTAAGCGTTGGTGTAATTTTGTAATTTCTGAACGCATAGCAACACGTAACTTAGCATCTAAGTTTGAAAGTGGTTCGTCCATTAAGAAAACTTTTGCGTCTCGAACAATTGCACGTCCAAGTGCAACACGCTGACGTTGCCCCCCAGATAATGCTTTTGGCTTACGCTTTAAATATTCTTCTAATCCTAAAATTCTTGCAGCATCATTAACACGCTTTTCGATTTCAGCCTTAGGTGTTTTTCTAAGCTTAAGTCCAAATGCCATGTTGTCATAGACGTTCATATGTGGGTATAATGCATAGTTTTGGAACACCATCGCAATGTCTCGATCTTTTGGTGCTACATCATTCATTTTTTTATCACCAATATAAAAGTCACCAGAAGAGATTTCCTCAAGTCCAGCAATCATACGTAGTGTAGTTGACTTACCACATCCTGATGGTCCTACAAATACGATAAACTCTTTGTCCTTAATATGAAGGTTAAAGTCTTTAACTGCTGTTACTTCATTATCGTATTTTTTATAAATATGTTCTAATTTTAATTCAGCCATTGTTGTTGCCTCCTAGTAGGATTATTGTGAACGCTTTCTTAATATAGTAATAGTCTACATAATAATATATCTAATAGTAAATGTAAGGGTTGCACAAAAAAAGATAGTACGATTGTGCATGTTTCACAAAATGGTACATAAAACACCAAAAATCCTATGCTATCGTCACTTTATTGTAACAAGTTTCTAACATTGTTCTGTAAAATGATTAAGAGTTTGAATTGATCTTACTGTAATAGAGGATATAAGAAATTATTTAACATGAAAGCATAAATAGGTAACAAATACAGAGCTCAATAGCTTAACAACAAATAACCAACAAAATAGGGACAGTAAGTTGTAAATCCAACTTATATCGTCCCCATTAAACATTAGCATTATTACTTTAAAAATTAACATGTTTATAAACAATTGCTACATACGTCGTAAAAGCACCTTTGAAGCTTTTAATATCAATCCCTGTTTTTTCTATAAAACGATCTATTCTATATTGTAAGCTATTGCGGTGAATGAACAGTTTTTTTGATGCGAGGGAAATATTTAAGTTGCATTCAATAAACAACCTTATTGTTTGAAGTAATTCATCATCTTTTCCAATATTTGAAAATAAATTTTCTGCTACATGAGGCAAAATATTCTTTGATGGCTCATGTAAAAAGAGGATTGGAAAAACGTCTTCAAGCTTATATAACTTTTTATGTGAAAGTTTAGCTTTAGCCTGTTGAAAAAATACTTTTTCCTCGTGAAAATATTGTTTGATCTTCTCGGAGAATAGATGTACATGACCTACAAATAATTGGATGTTTATAAACAGATCACTAGCAATAATTTCAATAAATTCATGAAACTGAATTCTATCTTGCTTCGGCTCATAATATTCAATGATCGTACCCATTTGATTGCTTTCCCAAAGAATGAAAATTTTAGAGTAAAAAAGCTCTTTCATAGTATCTAGAAAGTCATCTTTATCGTATAAAGCTGTAGGGATGTAAAAGTGAATAAATCGTACTTGTGAATGCTGAATGTCTGATTCATTATGTACCTTATCGTTAAACAATACATTTCTCCAAAATACTTCTTCCTTTGATAAGGCTTCTTTATAGTTATGCACAGGTGTTAGCAGCAGTGCTAGTAGTTCTTTCTCTTTCTCTGTTACTGCGTTTTTAGCTATATAGATATCTGTTCCGTCTTTCGTTTCAAAACAATCATAATTATGTATGTTTGTTGTTGGTTTTTCTAGCATGACTGCTTCACCATATAATTGTTGCAATTTTTCAATCATCGTAACTCACCTTAATATGTATTTTTAGTTCAACATGATTTAGTAAAGTATATCACGCTATGAACGTGCATATCATCTATCATTATAACAGTAAACGACAGGTACGCTATGTACCTGTCGAGCATCTTTTTAGAGGTTTATTCAGTGACAATTATGTTATTTCATGTGGAGGTTCCTCTTCAATAACATCTCTCGCTTCTTCAATATTAGTACAATTGTAGCATGAATGAACTGAACCACCAGCCATTCCTTCGTTAATCATCCGATCAATATCGAAGTAAGCCTTGTCTCGTCCTTCATTTAGAAGGTCTTTTTTGTCAGTTCTTTCATCAGTCATCAATGAACACCTCCTATAGAAGTTACATTCATAGTTTGTGTAGAATTTAAAAAATTATTTTTAAGGGGGGGTTGATAAAATATTTCATGTAGGTGTTTTAAAGTCGGTGACTTCTTGAAATAGTTGGACGAGGTTGTTTATGCCATTTTTTTGTATAGGCTTTTCATCAAATACCATCGGTTTTGAATTGATTTCATAAATATACAACATACCTTCTTTCGATCTACCTATATCAATTGAAAATTCTCCAATAAACCCCATCTTTTTATTTAACGCTTGCCCACATTCATCAACTAAAGTAAATAGTTCATTTTTATTTATACGGTCTTGAATAGTTTCAAATGGAAGGAGCTTCCCTCCATTTGGTACGTGGGTAGTAACATCTTGTGTAATAGACTGTCTAACACCGATACCACTAATAATAAATTGTTTTGCTTGCTTATGGGCAAAAATACGCAAATCATACCGCTTTTGATCTATCTCATCTGAATCAATTGCTTGCTGAATAAGATAACTGCCGTTGAAAAGTATGGGGTAGGCATGTAAAAACATATTAATGCTCGAGAACTGTTCTGTTGTTTTTACATCTTCTACTTGGACCGTATCATTGTGCAGTATCGTAACCCTTTTAATACCTTCCCCTTTACAACCACGATTTGGCTTTATATAAACAACACCATAAGTGGATAACATGTCTAAGCACTGCTGGGGATTTTCTAGCTGTGAAGTTTCAGGTAAATATTTTTTAGTTATGTTATTTTCAGCTAGTGAGGAAAATACATCTTGTTTTAAGAAAAAGGAAGGGTTTACGATCGGTATTTTACGATCCTGAAAAAATTTTATTGCTTTAACATTTGCTCCTAATTGTTCATCCTCTTGAGAAGGTATACGGTTATATATGATATGTGGCAATGGAGCATGAATTTGTAACCACCCTTTTTTCTTCTTATAATATACGTAGCCTGTTATGCCATTACTACGTATACCTTCATAAGAGAAAACTACACATACTCCTCCAAGTGACTGTAACGCTTCTTGAATTTGTCGAAATATATGATGATTCCCAGAAAAAGCTTTTCCTTTTTTTGATGCACTGGTCATAATACCAATTAATGGTCCAATCATTGACCCTTTACATAGAACGGGGAAATGGATAAGGTGAGGTGATATTGCTTCTAAATAAGTAGTGAGCTGTTTGTTCTGACCGAAAAAGAAGGGGGTGTCCTTTGCAAAAGATTGATGCCACTCTTGAGAGCTTGGGTCATAATATAACTGTTTCATTGAAAGATAACCTCGGGCTCTAATATTGATTTTTCTGTTAAATAGATGGCAAATAACATAGACAGCTTCCTGCTTAACAAATCGTACTCATGTAGTTTAGGATGATTAAAAATTGCTCTTCCTGGCTTAGAATTTGCTTCAAATAACCAGATATTTAGCTCTTTATCAATCCCAATATCAAATCCAATTTCTCCAATTAAGCCTACTGTTCGAATTTCAATACTTTTACTAAGTGAGATAACAGCATCTGTTAAGCGGTCAATTATATCAGCTCTTTGTTCGTCATTTGGAAAAACTTCCTCAATTGTTTTGACCATTCCTCCATTTTTTAAATGGGTAGTAGCGCTCCCTTTCCCAGCAATTTTTGCAGCTATAACACTGACTTGCCAATTGCCTTCTCGATTTTTATTCGTATGGATACGAAAATCAACAGTTCTACCGTTAATTCTTAACAATGATATACCTTGTTGAACAATATATTGTTGAAGCTGGTTTTGTTTAAATAAGTGATTAATCATTGATTCTAGATTTGGAAATTTTTGAAGCCGATTTTTCGTAAATTTGTCTCTATATCGACAATAGTAACACTTCTCATCTTCAACATAAAAAAGTTGAAAGACACCATAACCAAGACTACCATTAATAGGCTTTAAATAAACATGTCGATATTTTTTTAGCAAATCATTTAATTGTGATAAGTCAGCATATCGTTCTGTTTCAGGAAGAAAATGTGAAATGGAATGATCGGTAATTAACTGCTCGTGAATACTCCATTTATTAAAGAATCCTGGATTATACCAAGGAATAGAATATTCTCTTTGTAGTCGTTCTTTAATATGTTTAAAGTAATGTTGATTTTCTGTTTTTCGATTTGGTAAACGATCGTATACAACGTTTGGGAGAGGGACCTCAAGTTGTTTCCATCCAGCATCTGTGTAAAAATATCCTGTTACCAATCCTTTCTCCCAGCATATATGATGAGCACCAAATACATAAGCGTAAGCTCCGATTGCTTCTTCTACAGCTAATAGCTTTGCAAAAAACAATGATCTATTCCCTATCGGGCGCAAATTTGACTCTGTAAAACCAGCTGTAAATATACCTATAAGCGGACCTACATATATTCTTTCCTCATCTGTGAAAAGATGAACTTTACTACATCGAGGTATATGCAATTGTTCATAGACATCTTTAGACATAATAACATCATGATCATTGTATGAATGTGATTGTATCGAGCATGCGCATGATATCGTTCCGAAGAAAATTTGTTCCATTGAAGGTTTGAATATCTCTTTAGGAATATATACAGTTTGACTGTGTTCATTTGTAACTGTTAAGGAATACTTCATGCTTATTCAGCTCCTACTAAATCGTCTTAATGATTGTTTCTTAATAAAAACGCTCTTTTCCTAAACTATGTTGCTTGTTTTCCTCTTAAAGTTGAGAATCTGATGAGTATGAAATGATTGTTCTAGTATTTATAGAAGAAAAGAAGCCCCGAACGTAAGTTAACTTCGTGTTTAGCTCTTTTTACGCAAAGTAACAAGTAATGCGAAAACAGCCTTTTGCAAGGCTCATTTCGTAAACTATGTTTTTTATTTACTCATATTTCAGAAATATTATCTAGGGAAGAAAAGATGCCAGGAAACTGTATTGTATATACGTGTTTATGTCTTAAATCAACAAAGGCCTAATAATTAGATAAAGGTGTAAAACGAAATAAATTTCTTTATACACTAGTATTCAAGTAACTAATACATCATGTAATTATTAATATAGGGTTTCCTGACTCTTTTCTTTTATGAAGTAGTCATATTCTTGGTAAGGTGTTTGCTATATAGGAGGGGGGCGGTAAAGAGCTCCAACTCTTTATTCGAATTAAGTTGAAAAATAACGCTTCTCCCAGGTTTAGAGTTCGTGTCAATTAGCCAAATTTTATTATCTTGATCAAGTCCAATATCAATTCCAAGCTCAAATAGTTCAGAAAATTGCCCCTCTAATATTTGTGGTACCCTATCGATAATCGTTTCTAATTCATCTTTAATAATGTTATTTGTTTTCGTAGAGAGAGCATCTAACCAATCTTCAAATGGAATGTACATACCCCCACCATGGATATTGGAAATTAAATCGTTTTGATGCCCCCTTCGAATACCACGTCCTCTTTCGATCCAATGACCTGTTTCATTTTTTTGTAGGAGAATGCGAATATCAAATGGGCGATGTTTTTCATCGTGAAGCGATAACAAAGGTTGCATAAGGTAGGATTGGACTGTTAGCAGTTTTGTTAACCATGACATAAATTCTGGCTTATGTTGAAATTGTTTTGTAATAACTTTTTCCTTACGATGGGTTTTTGCTTCAATATATTGATCTTTAACTGAAAGGCTTATAACGCCTCTTCCTTGTGAACCACTTTCAGGTTTTAGTAGTACTTGTTTTGTTTTTCTAAGGGATTGGATCACTTTATGCCGAGATGTAACCTTTTCAGTTTTTGGAATATAGTGAGAAAGGATAGGGTCATTGTTTAGAATTTTATAGATTTCCCATTTATTCGGTAAGCCATAGCCGAGGAAAATAGTGTTTGGCCTTGTCTTTAGCCAATTAACGATAGGTTTACTTTTCATTGAAATTTCATTTTGACTGTAAAAGCAACGGTCGTAAAGGACAGTCGGAATAGGAAATGTATCCTGCACCCACGTATTTGTTGTCAGATCAAATTTTTCTCCATGTACTAATTCAGTATTTGGATCAATTGATAATGGTGTAAGTCGATAAACTGTGATATTAAATGCTTCAGCATGCTTTGCAATTTCGGTTGCATAACCTCGTTCTTGATTTGGAAGAAGGGTTAAAAAACCAAATTGTTTCATGTTAATTCACTCCTTCGTTAAAAAAATTGGCTAAATTAAGACTATGATTGACAATTGCCTTCGCTGAAGGTCTAATTATATCTTTTTTTCGTTTTGGGTCATGATTTTTTGAAGGCTTAGTATTTATTTCGATAATCCATGGCTGCCCCATGTTATCTACTGCTAAATCAATACCTAACTCACCGTACAGGCCATCTGTTGCTTTACTTATGACAGAAGCGATTTCAATTGCTAACTCTTTCAGTAATTTATGAATATGTTTAGCAGTTGTTTGATCAAAGCTCTGTTGTAAACAGTCTGCAACACGTATGAATTCTCCTCCTTGATAAATATTCGATACGAATTGACCAACAGCAGAAACGCGTGCTACAGCGGACGTGATAGTCCATTCTGTAGGGTTTCTACAGTGACATAGAATGCGGAAATCAACTGGACGATTGTCAACAGTTAATAAATCTAACCCTTGCTGACCGACATATGCTTCTTTGATTAGCCGTGGTCTAAGTGATTTAAATAATGTAATAAATGAATCATATTTATGTTCTATTTCAGCAGTAAAGGTTGTGTAATCAAGTATAAATTCATGATCTTTTCTTTTTATTTGAAAAATTCTTTTGCCTTGACTGCCGTGAATAGGTTTTATGAAAACTGTATCAAATTTTGTTATTAAGTCTTGAATGTCTTGCTTATTTTGCAATAAAAGTGTCTCTGGAAGGTATGGTTGTAGATAATCTTCATTCGAAAGTATAGTATAAGCATCCCATTTATTAATATATCGGTCGTTAAAAAATGGTATATTTAATTCATCAAGTGCCTCTTTTACGTTTGAAAAAGTTGTTGATTGCTCGCTTTTTCGTGAATGTATTCGATTGTGCACAACATGAGGCAGCGGTACAGATGATTCAATCCAGTTGTTGTCTAAAGTGTTATATATCAAACCTTTCATTTGTTGTTTGCGGAAGGTTTTGGGTGACAAAGTGTAAAATAGTACACCTACTTTATGACAATATTGAGCAATCTCTTCGCAATATAATTGGAGTGAACCAAAAGTAAATTGATCATCATTCTTTTTAATTTCAGTTAATATTGCTATGAAGGGGCCAATCTCTAATTCATTCGATTGATGTATATGCTTTATTGAAGCAGTAAAAGGAATTGTAGGTAAATTAAGCTTATTTAGCAGTTGTGTGCTAAAATATAAATTTGGGTCTTTTTCCTCAATACGAACGATTTCTGCGGTATTGGTAAGCTTGTGACAAGTAATATTCATTGTCTCTTGACATTTTAATAGAGCAAAAATTCTTTTAGGCATTTGAATAATATCTGATTCTGTGGGTGTTTCAGTAATTATTGGAGAAATTTGAATTCTTAATGGCTTTGTCATCATAAGAAACCCCATTATTTCATTATTTTATATAGGCATACGCTGATATCGTATCGTATGATAATGTTATATATTTTGTGACGATGAAAGGTTGATGGATGTTGGAAAGTGTTTTAGTAATATTTATTATGATTTTGATCGGAGCAGCTATTGGTGGGATAACGAACTCCTTAGCAATTAGAATGTTGTTTCGTCCTTATCATCCGGTATATCTATTTGGAAAGCAGTTACCGTTTACTCCAGGCTTAATTCCAAAGCGAAGGGAAGAGTTAGCAAACCAGCTTGGAAGAATGGTAGTTGATCATCTGCTTACTCCAGAAAGCTTACGAAGGAAGTTATTAGATAACAACTTTCAAGAAGATGCAGTGAAGTGGGTTAAGGAAGAAGGAGACCGTTTATTTTCCTCAACTATAACAATAGAAGAATTAATTACAAAAATGGGTGTGGAAAACCCTTCATTAGTTGTTGAACATAAATTGTCTATGCTTGTAGAGAATAAATATATACAAATGATGAATGACAACGGAGAAAAGTCTATTCGAGAAGTCATACCGGCTGACTTACTAGCCAAGGCAAATGATAAGCTTCCTTTATTGACAGAATATATTATTTCGAAGGGTGTTGTTTTTTTCGAAAGCAGTGAAGGTAAAGACAGACTATCACGTATGATTGATGATTTTTTGGCTAGTCGAAGTGGTATGCTAGGAGGCATGCTACAGATGTTTCTTGGTAACGCAAGCTTAGTAGACAAGGTTCAACCAGAAATAATAAAATTTTTAAAGAATGACGGCACAACACAATTAGTTGTCAATATGTTAGAAAATGAATGGCTTAAGCTTCAAGAACGAAAAATAGGAGAGCTAGAAAAAGATATTCCTCGAGAAAAAATAATATCATTCTTAAAGCAAACTATTCATAAGCGCATAGCTGTGAACGTGTATATGGAGAAAGAGATCAATGAAGTATTAATGCCGTACAAAGATCGGATCCTCAATGACATGGTTCCAAAAATAGTTGAACTAGCTACCGGTTTTATAGCGAATCGAACAGAGAGAATGATGGAGCGATTGCATTTAGCAGATATAGTACGTACACAAGTAGAATCATTTCCTGTAGAGCGGTTAGAAGAAATGGTATTATCCATTTCACGAAGAGAATTTAAAATGATCACGTATTTAGGGGCATTACTTGGTGGTATGATTGGTTTAATTCAAGCTTTTATTGTATTATTTATTAAGTAATTATACAAAATGGATATAAGGAATACTTAATTCAAGTTTATATTGGATAATTGCAAGCACTGATGCATAACATCTAGTATGGATTTTGCATATTCATAGTTAAGAAGGAATGTGTTCATCATACTTTGAATGTTTGTTATAGTGTAAGAATTCGCATCGTAAAAAAAACTAGGAGGCTATTTAATGTCAAATAATTTATATGATGTTGCTTACGAATTAGAGAAAGCAATTCGCAATAGTGAGGATTTTAAGCAATTACAACAGCTCTATAATGAAGTAAACAATGATGCTTCAGCTAAGCGTATGTTTGATAACTTCCGTGAAGTTCAGCTAATGCTACAACAAAAGCAAATGATGGGTGAAGATATTTCTGACGAAGAGGTAGAGAAGGCTCAACAGTCAGCTGCTTTAATCCAACAACATACGACCATCTCAAAGCTCATGGAAGCTGAACAAAGAATGAGCATGGTTATTAGCGAGCTTTCCAAAATAATGATGAACCCACTAGAAGAGTTATACGGTAATATGGAGCAATAAAATCATTAACAGTGAAACAGGGATGCATAAGCTGCATCTCTGTTTTTGATTGTTATAAAATGGGGTGTAGTTACGGTATGGGGACTTGCTAATTGAAATATTGAGTTACAATTCAATTCCTAAAAAAAAGCTGTTTTCGCATTGATTGTTGTTTTCGTATTCAGAATTAAACACGTACACAAATAGAGTTCGAGGCATCTTTTCTTCTGTACAACAATGACTAACAAAAAAATCACTTTTTATAGTACTAATTTGATAACAATAGCAACAATGTTTACGAAAAAAGCAATAAAAAACAGCCCACAATAGGCTGTTTACGTAATAATTGTTATTCAATGAAATAAACTCGGTATAACTAAAGGTTCATGGCATTTTCTTCTTTAAAAGGCCGTTTTTTAGCTAAGAATAAATACTTACACTACTAGAACGCGTGGCATCTTTCCTTCTGTAAACCGATGACAAACGTATAAAACCATGTTTTACGCTCCTAATTTGATACAAATAGCAACAAAATTTCGGTAAGAGATTTTGAACAACTTTATTAAATAATCAAATAACGTTTAGGGGAAGCACTATCCTTCATCAACACTTCTTGCTTTCTTTCTTCAATTTTCTTATATATATCTATATTAATTTTATTTTTTCGTTGGCGTCTAACGATTCCTTTTAACACTGTCATCACCCTTTACTTTTGATACTTTAAGTATAAGCCGATGCGATATTTTTTAAACCGACCGTTAGATTGTTTTTCTCTCATCCTTAAGACTGAAGGGTCATCATCCCAATGCTCCATAAGTATAAGTTATTTTATGTATCAGAACTGTTGATAAACACAAATAAATTAAGTCTATATACTCAATCATAGAAATGAAATCATGCTGAAAATATTTTATTGAAGCTATCCTTTATTAGAGGTCGGTAAACATGAGTAGTACTTTAAGAAGGTGAGTCCATGTTGTCCGGATATACAACTACAGTAAAAGATGAGAATTTGTATAGTTTGTGACTGCCCAGTTGTCACTGATAAATTTTACGGGCTGGTGGTATAGCGGCGGGGCAAACATGTGTTATTTATAGTGGATAAAGCGTTGGGTTCACTGAAGCTGTTAATGTAGTAAGTGAGTATTGGAATCAAAGAAAATTTCTATTTTAAGCAACAATAGATCAATTAAAGCTCTACAACAATTAACTACTAGACTATCTCCAAAAGTGAGAGGTGCATAAATGTGCACCTCGCTGTTTACTCATTTCACATAGATGACATGTGTTGATAGGTAATGAAAAATTATATTTTACAAGAGTTAGTTATCCGTTTCCTTTTGAAGAATATCATTAACAACATCTTCGATCGTTACACTTCCTAAAGCTTTTTCTAAAGCTAATTGGGCGACTGAAAAAAGGGGAGCAATAGTATCCTGAATGTTTCTTCCCACTGGACAAGCTGGATTTGGATTTTCATGAACACTAAATAATTCTTTTTCTTGAACGACATTAACGGCCTTATAAACGTCTAGTAAAGTAATATGAGATAAATCTCTAGCAAGGTCAGCTCCCGCTATACCTGGTTGAACTTTGACCAAATCTGCTTTTTTTAGCATCCCCATAATCTTTCGGATGACTGCAGGATTAGTGTTTACACTTCCTGCTATATATTCTGAAGTGCTAACACCCTCTTTGTTTATTTCGATGAGAGCTAGTATATGAATTCCAACAGCAAAACGACTGCTTATGGACATTGTAGTCACCTTCCTCATAAATATATTATTTTCAGAATAAAGTTGTAACTAATTATATTACAAGTACTTATTATAACTTAAAAATTTAAAAAGTGTTGACAAATATACTAATTGTAATTAATATAGTTACATGTAATCAATATAGTTACAATTAACTTTAGGAGGCTTTATAATGACAACGAATAAAGAAAAAGTAATTCAAGTCTTAACTAGTCTTGAAAATGGAGATTCAACTGCTATTCAAGAATTTATAAATCCACATAAATACATCCAACATAATTTAACTTTTCCAAATGGTAGAGAAGTCATGTTAGGGGCATTAAGTGACCTTAAAGCAGCTGGCACAAAGGTTAATATACAGAGAGTCCTTGTGGACGGTGACTTTGTTGTCACTCATACAGATTATGACTTCTTCGGGCCGAAAGTAGGATTTGATATTTTCCGTTTTGAAAACGGTCAGATCGTTGAACATTGGGATAACTTACAGCAAAAGGTAGATAAAACACCAAGTGGACATACAATGCTAGATGGTCCGATTGACATTCAGGATGAGGATAAAACAGCAGAAAACAAAGAATTAGTTAAAAGCTTTGTTTCGGATATATTAATGGGTAATAATTTGGAAAAACTGACCTCCTACTTTGAGGGTGATCACTATATTCAACATAATCCAGCAATTGCTGATGGCCTTTCTGGCTTGGCTATTGCACTTGAAGATATGGCAAAACAAGGTATTGAAATGATCTATGATAAAATTCATATGGTTATTGGACAAGGTAATTTTGTATTAACAGTTAGTGAAGGAACATTTGCAGGTGCTCACACCTCTTTCTATGATTTATTCAGAGTAGAAAATGGTAAGGTTGCTGAGCATTGGGATGTAATGGAGACAATTATTCCTGAAGAGGAGCGTAAAAACAATAACGACAAGTTCTAAATGAACATCATTCCCAGTTCATAAATTGTTATTCATAACCATTAACTTTATTTGAAAAACAGTAAAGGAAATCTGTTGAACATTCAATATAAATGAATATATATAAATATCTATTTATTGTTTAACAATTCATTAATTTGGGCAACAATATAAACCGAATAAGAAGCAATTATAAAAGGAGAGATTTTTTTGAAGCACTTAGTTATTTATGCACACCCAAATCCACAAAGCTTTAATCATGCTATACTCGAAACAGTCGTAGGTAGACTAGAAGATCAAGGAAATGAAGTCGTTGTTCGCGATTTATACGCTTTAAATTTTGAACCAGTGTTAAGTGGGAATGATTTTGCTGCTTTTCAATCTGGTAATACACCAAATGATATTCAGACTGAGCAGGAACATGTAAAGTGGGCGGATGTTATTACATTGATTTACCCAATTTGGTGGACTGGACTTCCAGCTATTCTAAAAGGATATATAGATCGAGTTTTTGCCTACGGTTTTGCTTATGCTGTGAATGAACAAGGAGGATACGAAAAACTGCTAGCAGGGAAAAAAGCAGTAGTATTAAACACGATTGGTCATCCAGAGGATTATTATGAACAAATTGGTATGATTGGAGCAATGAAGCAAACAACAGATAATGGTATTTTTGATTTTGTTGGTATTGAAACACTTGAGCATAAGTTTTTTGGTTCTGTTCCATCAGTTGATGATAATACTAGAAAGCAAATGCTCGTAGATGTAGAACACATTATTGCTAGATTATTCGGATAAAATACGATTTAAATATAAATGGTCTTACTATAGATGTGAAACTTATCTATAGTAAGACTTTTTGTTTATCATTTTTTGATCAGAAGCCTCCCGTTTCTGTCAAGGTCGTGAGGTTTTTTGAGTATTGGATAGTTCAATTCTTAAGCCATGATAGTACTTAATGATAGTAATCATAAGCTTAGATCATATGTGACGAATATGTAGGTCGAGCAATCTAAGGTTATTGGCTGCTAATCAAGGGCAACATTTTTATACTTTACTGGATAATTTGTCCCTTAATATGGAAAGGATAACGATAGTAAGGGATGTGAGGTGAGTATATTGTGGAAGTTTGGGAGGATTCTTTAAAAGTAATTATACGTATTATTACGATTCTTCCGTTAATGCTTGCTCTAGGACTTTTTATGGGGAAGCGATCAATAGGTGAGTTGCCAGTGTTTGATTTTCTTGTAGTAATCGTTTTTGGAGCTGTAGTTGGGGCAGATATTGCAGATCCAGAGATTGATCATATCCATACAGTGGTTGCGATGATTACAATCGCGATTCTTCAAAAAGCTATCGTGCTTGTTAAGTTGAAAAATAGAAAGATTGGCAAGCTGTTGACCTTTGAACCGACTATTGTTATATACAATGGTGAATTTCTCATGAAAAATATGAAAAAGATCCAATACTCAATCGATAACATATTACAAATGCTACGTGGAAAAGATGTATTTCATGTTGAAGATGTTGAAATTGCCATTGTTGAAGCAGATGGTAATTTATCTGTTAAAAAGATTCCGATGAAGGAATTAATTACGAACGAGGATTTCGGTCTACATAAAAATGGACAAAATTATGAAATACCTGTTATTTTAGACGGTGAAATTCAATTAGATTTATTGAAATGGCTAAAAAAAGATGAAGCATGGTTAAGGACAAAATTATTAGCTGAGAATATTACGGATCTAAATACTATATTTTATTGTTCATTATCTCAAAATGATAAGCTCCAATTTTCCCTTAAAGTTGATGAACAAACAAATATCCCTCCAATTGACCATTAATAAAAGTTAACCTTTTCTTCTTATTATAGAAAAATGAAGGATTACATGTTATAAAAATTATATGAATACTTAATGTGGTCAAATATGAGAGGAGTTACATAGTAAATTGTCTAATCAAAAGCAACTAGTTCTTGATATTGGAGGGGTTCTTGCTACAAATTTATCACCGTTTTTTTGGGAAGAGCTATCTACAACATCAAAGATACATTATGACAAACTAATAGAATATAAAAATAGTGTACGTACTGGGCTTTGGACTGGGAAAATAACAGAGGACCAATTTTGGTCAGGTCTGTCCATGAAACACCCTTCAATTGAAAAAGGAGTAGCAAAGCCTATGCTGTTATCTCATTTGAAATTACTCCCTGCTGTACACCATGTTGCTAAATGGAGTCAGTTTGCTGACATTCATATACTAAGTAATCATCGTATGGAGTGGATTGAGCCAATTTTAAAGGAAATACAAAATGATGTTAAAAGCATTACAGTATCTAGTGAAGTCGGTTATTGTAAGCCTCATAAAGCCATATATACAACCATTCAGACAAAGCTAGACAGTGAAAAAGAAACGTTGTTTGTAGACGATCAAGAGCAAAACTTTGTAGAGGCTCGTACACTTGGATGGAGAACTTTGCTTGCAGACGAACAAGGAAGTTGGATAAATCAAATAATGCCACTATTATTGTCAGCAAAATTTAGTTTAGGGACGTAATTGTACAGCAATCCTTAATGATTCATTTAACAATTATAAAGGCTAACATAGTAGCTCCATCATCTTATCTTGCCACTATTTTAATTTGATGGAGCAGTTTTCTTAAAACCTCGTAACACATCTCCTCAATTTTAGCTCACTTAACAGTCATTCAAAAGTTGTAGAGACATATCATTCTTACTCCTCATGAGATATTGTAGAACCCTTTTGTACAATGGAATTAAGCTAAATGAATGAGAAGTTAATACTGAACATAGTATTATTGAGTCATAAAAGGTGTTTCATTCATATTTTTAACCTGAGTCACTTAGTATGCAAAAATCAATTTAGGAGCTGTTATGAATGAATCAACAACAACTACCAAACTGGGCATGTAGATATTTGGAACGATTAAATTTGACACCACCTAGCACAGCTTCATATGAATTTTTAGAGCTGTTTTCAAAAAGGCATCTTTCTTTTTTACCTTTTGAAAATGTTAGTAAATTAATTTATTCTACTAGGAATAATTCAAATGGTTATTTTATTCCTTCTGTTGAACAATATGTTGATAATCTATTTAAATATGATTTTGGTGGAACGTGTTTTGTACTTAATCCGTACGCTTTACAACTGTTAACACTATTAGGGTATGACTGTTATCATGTAAGGTTAGGAGAGAGTCATATAGCGATTTTAGTACAATTACCAGACTTTCCTGATGAAAGACTATATTTGGATTTTGGATCAGCAGCACCTATTATGAAGCCAGTCCGATTTGAAAACATGCAAAATTCTTCATCATTTGGTGCAGATGACATTCAACTCATACCAGATGATGAACAACAAGGTTATTACAGATTTACACGTTTTCGTCATGGGAAATTTGTCAATAACCACTGGTCATTTAATCCTAACATACGTAGTAAAGTAGGAGATTTTGATGAAGCGATTCACAAATCATATTCCAAAGATGCTATTTTTATGACTCGACTTCGAGTAAATCTGTTTCAATTTGACAAAGGACGTACACTTTCATTAATCAACAATAAATTAACAATTACAACGCTGGATGATAAAGAAATAGTACGGAAGCTAAAGGATATTGAGGAAGTTGAGAGCATAATTTCTGAAGAGTTTATGTTACCAAAATTGCCAGTTAGGAAGGCTATCAATTTATTAAGAGATTTAGGTACAGATATATTTCACGTAGAAAACAGTTAAGAGCTACTAAATAATATTTAAAGTAGCTAGAATTGATGTTACTTAATGTTCGTTTAGATGCCAAGATCGATATTTACACAGTCAGTTTGGACAATCAACTGTGTAAATTCGCAAGTAAATGTGCCAGTATGGACAGTAAACCGTAAAATTTGGCAAGTAAATGTAGGAGTTTGGACAGTAAACCGTGTAAATGGGCAAGTAAATGTAGGAGTTTGGACAGAAACCGTGTAAATCAGTCAGTAAAAACCTAAGAGTTAGAAATATTAATAGTAAGTTGCTTTAATGTAATATTTAAATAGGAAATATTTCGATATGATTATGCATGTTTGCAAACATATTTATTAACTTTATCCAAAGAGTTGACAAACTCTATTACAATCCTTAGGAATTACGCATTAAGTGATTTTTAAAATAGCATTCACATAGGCTTTTTTCGTAAAATTTGTTGCTATTTTTACTAAAAATATACATTATGAAGAGTTTTATGAAACCTCAATAATTGTAAAAGTAGAAAAGACGAGGCTTTATACGTGCTAAACTACAGAATGAAAAGCAACAATCAATGAGAAAACAGTCTTCATTTAAGATAGTTCGCTTAACATATAGCGAACTATTTTTGTAAGTAAATAGAAAAATAATATTTTTAGTGAGGGTCACTAGTGTTAGTTTTAAGTAAAGGCTCTTTTTTATATGCAAAATTAGAACTGCATAGGCATGAATTTCTTTGTTCTATAATTGATATAAGTTACTGTCTAATCTTGGTTTGCTATAAATGAATGTGCTAAAAGCCTTGATGAACTTTTAATTTTATTGGTGTATGATGGATCTATATTCCAATTTTTAAAGATGTGATTGAATGAGTAAAAAATATCAAGAGATTATTTCTACAAGAGAAGAATTCGAATCTTTTCAACAGTTCGTAGGCAAGCCAAGCCCAAGAGCTGCTAATAAAGTTATTTCATTTATCGACAGCCATTGTAGAGACTTTATTGATAAATCCCCATTTTTATCAATGGCAACTTCTAATTCAGAAGGACAATGTGACGTTTCACCAAGAGGAGATTCCCCAGGTTTTGTATCTGTTCTGGATGATCATCACTTGTTTATTCCTGAACGACCAGGAAATCGAAGAATGGACTCTGCTAATAATATAATCACAAATCCAAATATAGGACTCTTATTTTTTATACCTGGATTAGGGGAGACGTTAAGAATAAACGGAAAAGCGTATATTTGTCGTGATCCTGAACTATTAGAAAATAGTAAAGTAAATGGACGTGCTCCGTTATTTGGAATTTTAGTAGAAGTGCAGGAGTGCTATGCGCATTGTGCAAAAGCCTTTATTCGATCAAATTTATGGAATCCCGAATCATGGTATGCTAAAGAGACACTTCCATCGGTTCCACAAATGTTGGTAGCTCACTCGAAGATACCAAATGCAACTTCTGAACAAGTAGCAAAAGAGTTACAAGAGGGCTATAAAAGTAGGCTCTATTGAATATATCTTGCTAAATAAACAATATGGCACATTTCTTAGATAAGGATCGGAGATAGGTAAGGTGATTAAATATTTTGATTAGTAATAGTTTGAAATGTCATTTAGAAGAAAAATACGGTGCATTTACACCTATTCCTTTAACTGGTGGATATACGAATGAAGTTTTTTTATTAAAAGGTACTAACCCTCCCATAGTTATTAAAATGGGTAAGATATTAAATAAAGATTTTTTTAATGAAGTGAAGTGTTTGGAATTAACTAGAGAAACAGACTTAACTCCGAGGTTATATGAATTGTTGGAAACAGATGAAACTACATATACAGTAATGGAATATCGACAAGGTGACAATGCGCAATCAATTCTCGATCAAAGTAATGTAACGATATCTGAGAATATTTATATTGAATTAGGAAAAACACTCGCAAAACATATACATTCCTTCAAATACGATTTTAATTCTTATGGAATAAGAGAAAGCACTGCTAATGAACTTAATCTAAATCTAGCATTTGTACCTGAAAGTCTTATTAACAAATCTAAAGAACTATTAAATAACATGAATGACTCAAAGGATGAGTGGGTATTGACTCATGGAGATTATGGAATACATAACGTATTATACGATTCAGGCAAAGTACATACTGTTTTAGATTGGGAGTGGTCAGAATGGGGAAACCCTTTATCTGACTTAGCATGGGTATGTTGGTTCACTAAGCTACATTATCCTAAGCATGCGAATGTATTAAACAATCATTTTATTAAGGAATATTTAAGATTCAATCCTATTCACTTATCCTCTAACACATTACAAAGTTATTGTGTTAATAAAGTATGGAAAGTCTTAAATAGGGTACGTCATGAACCATTAGTAGTCCAAGAAGAGTGGTGTAAACGTCTAGCATGGACCTTGGATACAGATATTTTTGATTTTATGGACGGCATATAATAATGCACACTAATCTATATTCTGAAATTGAGTTGATCTCACGCTCACATAGTAAATGGCAACGCATTCCCCTTCAAAATCTATTTGATTTAGTGGGGGTTAGTCGCTAAAGTCTTCATTCACCTTGTTCTTCAATGTATTTTTTTATTATGTCAATGGTAGCTCCTCCTGTAGTTAAAACCATATAACTTCAGTTCCAAAAATAAGGTTTCCAATAGTATTTCGAAAGTTCCTTTTGGAACTCTTTTCTTATATATCTTGATGTTACAGTTTTATAGCTATTTATCGTATTAGCCAAGTTTATTTGTGGTG
>NZ_JBPXRQ010000027.1:0-69210 GCF_051842895.1 Cytobacillus sp. Hm23 | reverse complement strand
AAGATTCTGAACCGTTAAGGTAAGCATTCACAGCTGTTAATTTAGTTTCTAAAGAATATTTAGTCATAAAAAACTGCACCCCCGTTGTTAGTTTTGTCTAACAATTGGGGTGCAGTTCAGAAATACAGTCCTTTTTATATGTCATAAAATTTATTTGACTTAATGTATGGATCTATTTCTTTTAATGTCTATTAGGTGCTCTACCCTCATCGCTGGAACAAGTGTTAATGTATACGGATATTTTAAGGTTTATGGCTTTAGTATTCTATTTATTCAAAGGGTATTTTTCATCTAGACGAGGTTCATGTTTTTTAATATACTCGTCTAACTTTCCTTGAGAAGTCTTATTTTTTGTCCAAGCACTTAATGTTTCCCTATCGTCTACGTACTCCATTAAAGGTATAGCAAAGCCACAACTAGTTTGAACAGATTCAATATCGACGACAAAAATTTGTCTAGCTGACTCAGGTGGGATATGAGCATAATAATCTTCCATCCATGTAAAATATTCATCGGTATATTTTTTAATAACTTTGCCGTATCCATATGCTCTTAAAATGAGAGGCTTTTGTTCAAAGCTACACCACATAAATGTAATCCTTGGATTATCAAGTAAATGATTAGCAGTTTCGTTACCACTACCCGCAAAATCCACATAAGAAAGCGTATGGTTATTAACGACCTTTAAAGAATCATAACCTTTTGGTGACAAATTAATTCTTCCATCACCTGATGGAGCAGTGGCAATGAAAAAGATGTGTTGATTTTGTATGAAGTGTATTTGTTCTTCAGTTAACTCTCTAAATTGTTTTCCCATCTACTTTCTCCTCCCGTTTATAAATGTAAAGGCTCTTTTCGTAAACTTTGTTGCTATAGTCCCTAAAATAGAAGAGTCGTTTTACTCACTTATAGAAGAAAAGGTGCCCTGTAACCTATTTGTATACGTGTATATTTTTTAGTATGAAAACTGCCAATGTAAAAGAACTTCCTTAAGTAAATTAAAAATAAGTTCCCTTAAATGAACGGATATATTTTCAAACAGTTGAAGGCATGTGAACTATTTACGTACGATCACATGTGAAATATCGTAAAAAGTCCCATCCCATATTTCACAAATAATTCACTGTAATTGTAAGAATTACAACATAATATGTCAACTTAATACTATGATCATAATTATTGTAGGAATCCCTTAATTAGAACCACTAGTAGCCTCATTTTTTAATGGATAAAAAAACACAATAATTGGTAAAAAATTCAAATTATTGTTACAAAATGACTAGTTGTAAAATTTTATGAAATAAACTGAAAGTATCATTAAAAATTTGAGAATCATGGCGATAAAGTAAGGATAAAGAGAAATTTCAAATAAATCTGATGAAAGTTGGCGAAGCAATGTATAAAGTTGTAAATTGTACATCACAATTAGAATTGTTTAACAACATTAAGCAGTGCTGTTGGCAAGAAAAAGGATTTGAAATGGAGCGTAATCAACACTCCGATAAATTTTTATTAATAGCGAATAATGGGGAGGTAGGAGGGACAGTTGAGTTTACACCTTCTACATACATGAGTAATTTCACTCGGGATATATTTAAAGACGTTATTACTGAAGGTATGAAAGTACTAGAAATTGATGGTTATGCCGTATTACCTAAATATCGAGGAGTGCTAGGAATGAGCGGGATTAGGCTAGCTGTTCAATATGCAGAAAAATATAAGTACACACATGCTGTTGCCTTATGTGATCCAAAAGTGTTTCACTATATTGATAAAGTATACAAGTGTGAAATTAAACAAGTAAGCGATATGTTTTTCTATAAAGGAGCCGATGTAATTCCTGCCATAATGGATGCAATAGTTGTTTACGAAAATAAACATACATTTAAATGGTGGAAGGAAATGACCGAAATAAAAGATGTAGTTTCAGTTTAATCAACAAAGAAGGGAAGTAGTTTTTTGCATGGAAAGTAAGATGAAATTAATGAATGAAAGAAACAACTTAGTCATGATTATTTTTGCTGCAATGGTTACGTTAACTCAAATGTTTAATATATTTATGGGTGTGCCGCTAAATGTAGTATTACCTTTATTAGGATTTATATATTTAATTTTAGGTCCTGTCTACTTTATTTCCAATCGTTCCCGGTTAAAGAAATATGCGAATATATTTAAATACTTTAATATCATTCTAGCAGGCACTTTCATGGTCGTTTTACTTGTCTTAGATCCTCATATTGTAAACATCATGTTCTTATTTGTTTTAATGACTATGGTGGGCATCTATCAAGAAAGAAATATAAACATCGTTGTTTTTATCATCACTTTCGTAGTTGTGTTATTAAATCTTAATCAATCTATAGCTGAGATTACACAACAAGATACAGCTTATATCTTAATGTCATTCTTTTTTGTTTTCGTTGCAAACGCTGTACAGACGAGATTTAATAATAGATTAATGAAAGAAAATGAAGAGCAGAAAGCTGAAGCGATCAAATCTAAAGATAATCTTGCACACATTTTAGCTAATATCCATTCCTCAATTGTTTCAGTTAAAGAGTATCAAGAAAATTTAAATACTGAAACAAACGATGCAGGACAACGTTCAGATGAAATGATGTCTTCAATTGAAAGTATGGTAATTGCTTATGGAGAACAAGCAAGCCTTACTGAGGAATTGTATAGTGAAATGGAATCGACAAATGTACAAATTGAAAATATAACTAAATCAGTTGTAGAAATGAATGAATATGTTGAATCTACAAAAGAAGCAACAACAGAGAGTGTGAATAAAGTCATAGACTTAGAAAAAGATCTTGAAGAATTTAATTGTGACATAGAACTAACTGTTGATTTAATGGAAGATGTAAAAAATACAACACAAATCATTGAAGATACTTTGAGTACGATATCAGATATAGCAGAACAAACGAATTTATTAGCATTAAATGCAGCGATTGAAGCTGCTAGAGCGGGGGAACACGGTAAGGGATTTTCTGTTGTTGCGGAAGAGGTAAGAAAGCTCGCTGAGTCTTCAAAAGAATCATCTGAATCAATTGCTGAACACCTTTTAGCATTTCGTGAGAAAATTAATAAAGCATCCCATACGATAACTGGATCACAGGAATCCATTAAGAAGAATCGAGAAGGGATGAATCATGTAAGAATGATATCCTCCAATGTAAATTCCTACATGGAAAGTTTTCATGATAAGACTACCCATTTGCAAGAATTTATAATGGGTGTTCAAGCGATGATGCAAGAGGTAGGTGCAAAAGTTGAAGTTAACACTAATATCACTCAAAAGAACACAAATAGTATTGGTGATGTTAAAGATTTAGTTATTACCCAGCAACAGAGTATTTCTAGACTGTCAGATGGTTTTTCTAACCTAGGAAAGAAAATTGTTTCATTAGATTCGTAAAACCCTTTCTTTAATAATGATATTCACGTACTAACAGATAATATTAAAAGGATAAATTGGTAATTTTGGATGTGTGTGTTAATATAAAGTTAAATCTACTTGGAGAAAGGGTTGCGGTTCTGTTTATGCCTACATTTACTTTGTAATGGATCAACAAATTTGATAGTACTTCTTTGGAATATGTAAATATTTCCTTTGGAGAAGTCTGTCTTTTTATCCCATTACAAAGGAACGGAACGAATATGTGTAGTATACAATATTCTAAGTTCTCTCGCTGACGGGAGAACTTTTTTATATGCAATAATTAAGTGAATAGGTGATGCTACAAATAGATCCGAGTAGATGTTTCGTTTCTTTATCTTATTAGAGGTGAAGAAAATGAACGTACAACACTTTAAGTGGAATTTAATTAATATGGATGATGTAATACAGGAGCAACGCTATTGTTCAAATTGCGGTAAAGTCGTTTGCTTTTTCGATACATTAATTAGACGGCATAATGCAAATGGAAAAAATATTTATCGATACGCAATTTATAAGTGTGAAAAAAATCATACTTGGAATAAAAAGCTTGAAGCTTATAAAAGCTATACAGACCACATTAGGTTGAATGAAGCTATACCAACTGATGACGAAATTAATACCCCTATCTGTTTTAAAACGTTAGTAGATAATGAGATAAAATGTGTTCAAATATCAATAAATCAAGTTATTGGTGAGTTTCGAATAGATAAAGTGTTAGCTGAGCGTTTAAGTAATATTAGTAGAAACGAAATTGTAAAAAGAATGAAAGACGGTTTAATAACAGTTAATAAACAACATGTTAAGCCTAGTACAAGAATACGTAGTGGAGATAACATAAACCTATTAATAACTAACACTCACAATAATGGTTAAATCTTAGTTTTATTTATAGGTGGTATAACTAGGCTAGCCGAGAAATTTCTCGGTCTTTTTTTAGTATATTTATCCTCGCGTTATTTCTACATCTTAAGCGTAAATTTAGTGACGCTGTTATAAAAGAATTACACTAAAGGAGTTTATGTTGTTGCTAATGAATTTCTATATATTCGTTTAACTCGTTCTATACAAAGTTGTTCGCTTACCTTAAAGTCTTCGACAAGTGTTTCGATGATCGTTGAGCTTTTAAAATTATATGACATTAACATATGGTAAGGAATTGCCGCATACAAAGTAAAATGTTGTGCGTCACGCTCTTGCAATTCTCTAAATGCTGGAGGCATAATTTGTAACTGCCAGCCGTAATGTCGAATAATGTGGCAGAGCTCGTGAAAAAACTGCTCCCTTTGCTGTGAAGCATCTATTCTTGAATCTATCGTAATGGATTTAAATTTGCCGTTCTCATACGAATAGCTCGGTATAGGCCTTCGGAAAAAGTAAATATTATTATTTTGACAAATGGTTTCTTCTAGGATATCTGTTGGTTGATTTATGTTCATTTTTTTATACCAAATAGATACCCATGTTTCTAAAAGGGTTGCTTCATATCCTACTTCCACATATTTCACCTCTTACACAAATTATACAAACATATGTTCTTTTTTGCAATCATATGCTAGTGGAAATAGATAAAATGGACTGTGCAGAAATGTTCTTTGTTCTCTTAATCTTTTTTATTTACTTTTTGAGCGATTGCTCTTAAATATTTTAAGTGATCATTTAATGCTTGGGCTTCCTCTCTTGTAATATTCTCTTGGTCAAAGAAAAATAAGCTTTCTTTATGATCTTCTTGTTTTACTACAGCTAACGAAGCAGGGGTGTCCGCTCGTCCCAATAAATAATCCGTTGATACTTCGAAAAAATCAGCAAGGTGCTTTATTGTTTCTGCATCAGGCTTGCGATCTCCAGATTCATAACGTGAAAGCTGGACATTCGATACTCCAATCGCATGAGCGACCTCCTTTTGTGAATAACCCTGACTTAGTCGTAACGATTTGATCCGTTCCCCTAATACCTTCATCGTATATTCTCCTCTAAAGTTATTTATGATTATATATTATCATTTACCATTACGGTAAGTAAGTATAATTACCTAAATGGTAAAAAAGATGTAGACAATTTCCTTATAGGTAAGTTAATATAATATTATCACAAAAATATGACCTATTCATAAGTTTAGGAAATATATTTTTGCCAATATGGCAATTTGTTTTAGAAAGGTAGGTGAATCCCGTTACACCTTTAGTAGTGGGGATAATAAATGCGAATGAAAGAAATAGATATAACAGATTCAATGTTTGAAACTAATGTAAATGAACAACAGACACCTTATGTTGTTATTGTAAGTAACGGGAAAGCAAAGATCTCTCAATTACCTAGTCACGGTGAAACAAAGATTATTACTCATCAAAACGAGGTGAAAAGAGTAAAGTTTGATGAAGGTGAAGAGTTTTAAAAGATTAATAGAAAAACCAATAAAGTTCTACCAGTCAGCTGGAGGACACTAAACTTTGGATTGCATATCCGATGTTTGGTGTCCTTTTTTATTAATAGTAGATCGAGGTGGTTTGGTGAAAATTCAACTTATTCATAAGCATCATTGTACAGGTTGTATATGGATGGGGAAAGAAAATCTATGTCCATTTGTTCGATGTGTAAAGCATTACGGATGGTCAATAAAACAAAAAGATAGTAAAAGGAAGGAGCAGAAAGAACATGAATAAACAAGAAATTAGAATTGCATTAAGGGATTATTACTGGATGGAAAAGGAACTGCTAAGATTGTATAAAGAGATGAATATTTGTCCGGCGCCATCAATTTCACAATATGGAGTAGAAGCTAGCATACCAAAAGCAAAAACAAACTCAGATCAAGTAGGTAACTTTGTCATTAGAAAAGACCGGTATAAAAAAATGGTTGAGAAGCTAGAGAGAAAAGTTCGCATCATTAATAAGCATACTGAAACAATCAAGGATGACCGAATGAGTACAGTACTATACTGTTTGTTAGATGGCATGCCGATCGTGGGAATTTCTAAACATTTAGGAATTAGTGAGAGAAATGTATACAATATAAGAGATTCAATCGTAGACCATATTTATAAGGACATGGATGATGAAGTATCTCTAACGAATAATTGTGTCGTTGTATAACATCATTTTTCCTTATGTAAAAAGCATATGTAAATAATATTTAGTTATTATGAGAACAAAGATTTTAGAGAATGATACACAAATTTATTCTCGTCTTTTGAAATTACGGATCTTCGTAAGATGAACAAGTGTAGCTTGGCTTAAGCCATAATATACTTGTTCATTTTTTTTTATTCACGAATAGATTCAAGCGTCTTAATTTCGTATTCTAAGTTAAAATTAATATTTGGTATCAATGTTGAAATAATATTTGCGTTATTAAGCTAATGGTTGTATTTTTTTCAACAGAATGTCAATAACTTTTACTTATTGTTCAACAACCCAATGAAAAAATGCAGGAAGTGCAGAGAACGCAGAAATAATGCAATAGTAATATGAATCTAGTTATAATCATGCCAAGGAACATTTGAGAGTGTAAAATAAACTATTAAAATCATTTGTAGTAAGTACATCTGTTTAAAGAACATGCAGGAAATGCAGAAACCGCAGGAAAGATGCAAGATAAACTATTTAGTTTGTAAAATGAACACAATAAAAATATACATCATTAAAATGTCACTTAACCTTTGGGTATAGGTGGCATTTTCTTTTTAAGGAGGTGATGAATTTGTAAAGAAATATTTTATATCTTGCTGTTGTTTATAGGTTTTGTAATTAGTTTCAAAAACAAACATGTTAAAGGAGAGATTTACAAATGACATTAAGAGGAATTGATATTGTAATTTTAGCGAATACAGGTACCGCAGGGGAACCAACTTTTACTGTAGTCGGTGGACAACGAGGAGCAACAATTGAAGAGGTTGCAGAAACTGTTGATATTACAAACAAAGGATCTAACGGTGCTTATGAATATGAGTATGGCTTATATGGTTTTACAATTTCAGCAGATGGTGTTTATATTCCAGATGATGCAGCTTATACAGCATTAAAAGATGCAATCCGTAATAAAGAGAAAGTACTCGTCCAATGGAAAGAGGGAGAAGGAAATATTGAACAAGGTTTATGCCTCGTTACTTCTCGATCAGTAGAAGGTCCTTATGATGGTGAAGCAACATATTCATTTGAATTGCAAGGTACTGGTACATTGCAAGCAGCATCAGCAAACTAGTATTTTCATTAGTCAAAAAGCATTGTAAAGAGGTTTTAGTGTCTAGCTGAAATCTCCTTCAATGCAGATTGGCATCTTGTATGGCTGTTGTTTGTGTCAATTGCATCTACAGTAGATATGGGAACAAAGTTTTAAAAAGAAAGAGGGTGATATGTTGTCTTCAAATAGTGGGATTGTTATTAATATGGATTTTTCAGGAATTGAAGAACAAGTAGAAAATATAAAAGTTCAGTTTGAAGATTTTGGAGCATCTCTAGAAAGTGCCATAGCTGCTCCCCTAACGGAATTACAAACAAATATAGCAACTATGACACAGTCAATGAGTGGGAATGCCGAAACAATGAATCAATCTGGAGAAGAAGCACTAACCTTTGGAGAGAAAATTACTGCATTAAAAGATCATACTGGTACAGCATTAGAGATAGGAAATTCTTTTGTGACGCTAACTGAACAAATTAGCGGTATGTCAGAAAATTTTACTAATGCTGGTCCAGTTGCACAAGGTTTTTTTGAAGGATTAGAAACGGTTTCTTCGAGTATGGGACAGGTGGTAACTACTGTACTACCATTAATAACAACTTTTGATAGTTTACTAGGTCTCATTCAGTTGTTAACCCCTATCATAAGTGGAATTTCTTTACCTGTCATGGGTGTAGTTTTAGCAATAACGGCATTAATTGCTATAGGTGTTGCACTTTATCAAAACTGGGATACAGTGGCAGCATATGCGATTGAAGTTTGGGGTGCGATAGCTAGCTTTTTCAGCAACTGGTGGGAACAAGCAAAAAACCTATTTAATAGTGCTGTTACTGCAATCAGTGGCTTTATTACGAATACATGGAATGCGATTAAGAATACAACACAAGCAGTTTGGGATGGGATTGTCTCTGTCTTAACTGGATTATGGGATACGATATCTTCTACCTTTTCTAATAGCTTGGCTAATGTTACTAATTTCGTGCAAAGTGCATGGGACTCGATAAAAAATACTACAGCTGATCTGTGGAATGGCATCGTTAACTTCTTTGTAGGTTTGTGGGAAAGTTTATCAACAACCTTTTCTAATAGCCTAACGAGCATTAGTGAGTTTTTATCAAATGCCTGGAATACTATTAAGGAAATGACAATGAATCTATGGAATGGAATTATTACCTTTTTGCAAGATTGGTGGAATAAGCTATCGAGAGATTTCAAAGATAGTCTGACGGTGATCAGTGACTTTTTAGCTAATACGTGGGGAGCAATCCATGACATTACAGTTGAACTATGGAATAAAGTAAAAAGCTTTTTTTCATCAATTTTCAGTTCTATCGTAGATGCTGTTAAAGATAGCTTCAATTCCTTTAAGGATATTGTTGGAGAGAAAATGTCATTAGCTAAACAATCGATTGAAGAAATTTGGAACAAAGCTTTAGAATTTTTTACGAGTATTAATTTGTTTGAAATAGGATCAGATATTATGGAAGGCTTTCTAAAGGGGATTAGTTCTATTGCTTCACGTATATGGGATAAAGTTACAGAGATTGCGGATGGAGTGACAGACAAAATTAAAGATATTTTGCGTATTTCTTCACCATCTAAGGTGATGACACAAATCGGTGAGTGGACGGGTGAAGGTATGGTTCTTGGTCTAGATAAGACCATTACCGAGGTTAAAGAGGTATCTGGTCAGTTAGCTAGTGCTGCCATTCCAAATACTGCTGCAACATTTAGTACAATTTTGGCGTCAGACATTCAACAGCCATTGAGGAATGGGTTACAAAGAGGGATCACACAAAATGTAACGATTAATAGTCCAAGCCCATTGACACCTAGTGAAGTAAAAAGAAAAACGTTACAAGCTTCTAGGCAATTAGCTATGGAATGGCGGTGAGAAATAATTGAGTGAACAAATAACTTTTATGAATTCCAAAGGACAAGCAATTACTATCGGTCAACAAACACCCTATTTGCTTGAAACGATTGAAGGCTTAGGTGGGAATGAAGCAGAAATGCAAACACAAAAAGCGCCATTTCAAGATGGCTCAACATTTACCGATGCGCTATTAACTGATCGTCTTATATCTGCTGAATTTCTAATAAAAGGGGCGGATTATGATGAAGTATTAAATAACCGTCAACGGCTTGCAGGTGTCTTAAATCCGAAACTAGGTCCAGGTATATTACGGTACGAAGCTGAATCAACGACCAGAGAAATATCAGCACTACCAACATCAACACCGATACTACCTGATGGGATAGAAAATAGACATAAGAAATATCAGCGTGGAATGATCGAGTTTTTGTGTCCTGATCCGTATTGGAGAGAAATAAATCCGATAAATATTAAACTGGAAGATTTTGTTTCGAACTTTCGATTTCCGTTTAGTTTTCCTGTGCGATTTGCGACAAGGGGAGATTCAAGGGTACTAGTCAATGAAGGACATGTTCCTACACCAATCAAAATAACATTTCGTGGAGAATCGATTAACCCTAAAATAACTAATCAGACCACAGGAGAATTTATTAAAATAAATAGAAACATTTCAGCAGGCTATACCTTAGTTATCAATACTGCATTCGGGAATAAGACGATAGACATTATTGCACCTGATGGGGTTGTAACAAGTGCAACTGGATACATGGATTTGAACTCGAAATTCTTCGATTTAGAGGTAGGAGAAAATAAAATCAATTTTATTACTGAAGGTGGTAAACCTGAGGTTTATATAGAATACAAAAACAGATATTTGGGGGTGTGAATGTGGTAGAAAAATATAGTTTTTTTGATCCAATCGAGGATCAAAATGGTTTACCTGATAGAGAATATAACGCACAACAGTTTATAGATTATTTTGCTAGTTTAGTTACAACTGGAGTTATGAAGGGCGCAGGGAATGAACTAGCTGTTACTGCAAATGGAGCAAACATGATCACTGAAGTTGAACATGGTATTGCTTTTGTTGAGGGTAGGTATTACAACAATACAACATTATTAGCTCTTACACACGACACAGAAACACTAGGGAAAAATCGAATTGATAGAGTTGTTGTGAGGCTTGATTTGAATACTGAAGCAAGGCACGTGCGTACTTTTGTTAGAAAAGGCGTTGCATCAACTAACCCTGTTGCTCCAGTTTTGCAGAGGGATTTCATTATTGATGATACGAGTGATCCTATTGTTTATGAAATATCACTTGCTCAAGTAAAAATAATCGGTGGTCAGACCTACATTAATCCTGAGGATGTTACAGATGAAAGAGGAATTGAAGACATATGCCCGTGGGCAGGAAGTAATATTCTACCAAACTTTGATGATGAAGGTTTGTCCGATTTGATTCTATCAGTTGAATCAATAAATGATAAGCTTACCAGCACAAATGTAAAAATAGGCAGTGGCGCAACTAATTTAGTTGATGACGGCATAGTAATTGGCACTAATGTAATCAATAACAATAACTATGGCATAGTAATAGGAAGGCATGGAATTAATCTTGGTAATTATGGTATAGCAATAGGGAGAAGTGAAAATTCAGGCGCTCATGCTTTGACAATGGGTTACCTTGCAAATAACTCAAGTAATTATGGTATTGGAATAGGATATAATGCAAAAAATTCATCCGATAGCGGTATAGCAATAGGGAGAAGTACAAACAATTCAGGTGAAAGTGGTATAGCAATAGGGAAAAGTACAAACAATTCAGGTAAATACGGCATAGCAATAGGCAAGAGTGCTAGTGCAAATGATTATCAAGCTATTGCACTAGGAGCTGATGCGGAATCTGGCTATCACTCTATGGCATTAGGATTAGGTACTAAAGCGTCTGAAAGGTACGGCCTAGCTATAGGATCATATGCGATAACAGAAGCATACAATTCTATTTCAATAGGGTCAACGAGTTGGGCAGGGGAAAATGAGGTTGTAATTGGAAGTTTTATTGAAGATCTAAATCTGAAACATTATGGAGATCTTACAGTTTCGGGGACAAAGAACTTTGAAATACCTCATCCTCACCCTGAAAAGAGAGATACACACATGCTCAGGCATGGAGCTGTAGAATCTCCAACGACGGGAGATACCTTATATAGATATACGATTGAAGCAACTGAAGACAACCAAACAGTTGAAATACAATTACCCGATTATTTTGAATACCTAAATATCAATGTTGATGTTTGGGTAAACCCTCACTTACACTTTGGTCGGGCATTTGGTTTTGTTGAAGGCGACAAACTAAAAATCACTTGTGAAAAAGCAGGAACATACAAAGCTCTAGTGATTGGTACTCGTAATGATGATAATGTTCAAGATTGGCACATTAAGGGTGTCGAGCGTGAAGTCGGGGAAAATTGGTTGGGTGAAACAAATTCCATCAACATAAATGAAATATCTACAATAAGCGAAATCAAGGAGGAATCTGAATAATGAATATTTTTATTAAGAAGAGCGACATTCAGTATAAAAATCCAGTGTTAGGTAGACCTACGAGAATAGTTGAAGAACATTACCACTCTCGTAGAATATTGGCAGATGTAGATGAAAATGAAAAGGTTTTCCAATTTACAAAAGATGAATTGCCGTTTGCTGCTAGTGAAAATCAGATGATAGAAGCTATTGAAGCACAACTAAATGAAGTAGAATCAAACGCCTAACAGGCGTATTTTTTATGGGGTGATATTTATCAAGCCAATACGAATATTAACGTCAGATATGCAATTACTAGCTGAAATTGATGATTTTGAAAGCCTTATTTTCACCCGTAGATTTCACAATATAGGCGAGTTCGAGCTACACATCAACCGTCACAAACAACATACAGACAAGCTAATTAAAGGGAATCTCATTTTGTTAGGCTCTGATCTCCACAAAGTAGGGATCATCAAACACCGTGAAATTGGCATTGATGATAATGGAAAACAGTCTGAAATATGGGTCATTAAAGGGGTAGAGCTGAAAGGAATTGTCGTCCAACGAATTACACATCCACCAAACAACACATCATATGACCACAAAAGTGGTAATGCCGAAACAATAATGAAGCATTATGTGGAAAGGAATATTGTTAATCCGGATGATTCGAATAGAGCTATATCAATACTTGAATTAGTTGGAAATCTGAATAGAGGGCAAAGTATTACATGGCAGTCACGCTTCAAAAATTTATCTGAAGAGCTGGCTGCTATTTCTATGTCCACAAATCTAGGTTGGGATATACGACTTGATTTACAAAATAACAAATGGCTTTTTGATGTATTTGAAGGGCGCAATCTTACGGTCAATCAAAATGAAAATCCACCTGTTATATTCAGCCTTGAGTTTGATTCGCTAAAATCACTTAAATTTACTGATAGTGATGTGGGCTATAAAAACTATGCCTATGTAGGAGGGGACGGTGAAGGTATTAGCCGAAAAATCGTAGGAGTAGGTAATACAAGCGATTTGCTGCGATTTGAAGCATTTTTTGATGCACGTAATATACGTGAGAAAGACGATGATGATCTGCCTATTCCTGAAGATGAAATTTTAAAGGCGTTAGAAGAGAGCGGGAAGCAAAAGCTTCTAGAATTGGCTCAAGAGCAATTTTTAGAAGGGCAAATCCTTACACATAGTCCGTTTCAGTATGAAAAGGACTATGATCTCGGTGATATAGTTACGATCCAAAACAAGGATTGGGGCGTAACGATGGATGCGAGAATTACTGAGTTGACAGAAATCTATGAACCTAGTGGCTTTCAACTTGAAGCAACGTTTGGAAATAAGATTCCGACGTTAATTTCAAAGGTTAAACAAGAACTACACCAACTAGATGCTGAGATAATGAAGTAACCCTTTAGTAAACGTTTTTCTAAGAAAGGAGAGTTTGGTATGGGATGAATTGAATCGTTGGCAAAAATAGTTGTCATTTCTATTGGTTCTTTTATTTCTTTTTTGATAGGAGGAGTTGGTTTAGCAATCACAATACTTCTAGCAATGATGGTTATTGATTATGTTACAGGCTTACTAGTGGGTCTAATGAATAAAAATTTGAATAGCGCAACTGGTTTTAAAGGGCTACTGAAAAAAATGTACGTCCTTTTATTAATTAGTGCTGTGTATTTACTAGAAAAAATTGCATTTAGCACTGGCTATATTGGCGATGGGGTAACGATCGCTTATATTATTATCGAGTTTATTAGTATTACTGAAAACGGAGGCAAGCTTGGTGTACCAATTCCACAACAAGTTCGTGATGTAATCAAAGTACTAAATAGTGATGCACCAATTGAAGAAGTAACAAAAGGTAGGTTGAAAAAATGAAAGTGGTTTTAGATGCTGGTCATGGGTATCACACGCCTGGCAAGCGTACTCCTGATAACTCAATGCGCGAATGGGAGTTTAATAGTGCAGTAGCAAAATATGCGAAGGAGCTTTTACTGAATTATAAAGATATAGAAGTGCGTTTTACTCATGACTCTTCTGGGCGTGAAGATGTTACCTTAACGAATAGGACATCGTATGCGAATAACTGGGATGCAGATGTATTTGTGTCTATACATGCTAATGCTGCTGGACATGGTGGATATAATGACGTTACAGGAATTGAGACATTTGTTTATGTAACGAATCCTAAAAATGCGAGAATATTAGCTGAAACAGTCCAAAAACAATTAGTTACCTTAACAGGTCGTAAAAACAGAGGGGTAAAAACAGCAAATTACACAGTATTAAGACAAACTATGATGGATGCAATTCTTTGCGAATGTGAATTCATGACAAATAAAGAAGCAGCTTCACTACTAAAAGATGATGCATATCGTCAACTATGTGCAAAGGCGATCGTTAAAGGTCTAGTTGAGCATTATCAACTAGAGAAAAGTACATCTTCACATACCCTTAGCCAATATGAAGTAGAAGTACAAGAAGCCATTGAGTGGGCAAAGAGTTTAGGCATATCCAATGGTGAGAGACTCAATGACTTTTGTACTCGGTCACAAGCGATATTAATGCTGTATCGCGTCTTAAAGAGTAAAATTTGATATTTGAATATTTGTCACTTATACATGGAGTATAAGTGACACTTTTTTTGAAAATTTCAACTGGAGGAATATATATGAGATATGTAGATGTTCAATTTGGTGAAAGTAAGAAACAATTAAAATATGACTTTAACGCGATGTATGAAATAGAAGAACAAATGGGTAAAGGAATTGTTGCAGTGTTAAAAGAAGATCAGATCGGCTTTCGCATGATTCAAATATTTTACTTTGCTGGGATGAGGCATGGTAAAGATAGAGGAATGACACTTGATTATGTTGGCAAACTATTGACGACAAAAATCCAAGAGGAAGAATCATCATTCGAGGAGCTTATGAAGCCTGTCCTTCAAGCACTTGATAAATCAGGACTATTCGGTAAAAATGTAAAATTTGATCAGGAGGAAAGTTTGGAAAAAAACGAAGCACGGGTTTAGATTGGGAAGAGATGCAAACATTTGCTTATGGCTTTCTATGTCTTAAACCCGATGAATTTTGGTCATTAACATTAACTGAGTTCAACTTAATAGTGAAGGGGTTTGAAATGAAAGAGGAACTTGCATGGCGTAAACAAGCGCAACTAGCAGCATGGATCATGTCTCCTCACTTAAAACGACCAATGTCAGCTGACAAATTACTTAAGAAAAAGATCACTAAAAAAACAACGCAAGAAAAATCCAAGAAAGTTGTTAATGAGCTAAAAGATGAATTTGGAATAGAGTAATAAAGTGTTGACCCACTAGTAAGTAGACCCCACCAAAAAAGGTGGGGTCGTACATAAATGGTAAAAGGTCTGTGATCATCTTATACGTATTGAATGCCTGTCACTACAATAACGTAATATTTTACTGATATAACCTTTATTGTTAAGTTATGTAGATTATAGTATGATAGATTCCGTAATATGAGAATAAATGACAATTTAAAAATAATAGATTAAAAATGGATTTAGTTTTTACCTTCAAGTAATCTAAAACAACTACGAAGGGACAAAAAATGAAACATATAATCGCAATTGTTAAACTATACTTACCTCTTTTATTTGTACCGATTTTTATGCTCAATTATATGATTGAAGACAAACCGATTAAGTATTTTTATTTATTACTAGCAATTTGGTTTCTTTATAACTTTGTTAACGAGAAAGCAAATTTTAAAAATACATATGAAAAAACAGAGAACCTCGTATTAGGGTTACTAGATATCTTAATGTACTTAATCCCTATTATAGCTACATTATGCGTATTCTTTTTTCCTGAGGTGAACTTTTTCTTACTCTTAATATTTTTACTAGTGATTTGTTTTGACTTGTTCTTTAAGCTTACGAAAAAGAAGTTAAGTAGAAAACAGGACAATTCAATGGCAAAAAAGGGTGAAGGTGGTTCAAATACTAACTTTCTTTTACCTGCTCTATTAGCAGCTTGCTTAAATCTTGTTGTCGCATTATTTATCATTAACATTTGGCTAACTCCACAAATTTATATTGCTTCTCCTTTTTCGTTAAAAGTTCTTTTATATGGAGTAGCGGGTGCATTCATTCCATTAATATTTATATATCTGGGAGTCAAAATTGATTTGATTACAATCCCATTAAATAAATATACTGAAGGTTTGATTCGACTTACAAAAGAGCGATGGGGACCTTTGTTTATTGCATTAAGTGCAGGGATTTCGGAGGAGCTTTTATTTCGAGGTGCAATTTTTGAACTATTATTACTTTATTTAGATGCTACAACCTCTATATTGTTGATCAGTATTATTTTTACATTACTTCATATACCACAATACAAAAATAATGTGATTTATAATATCGTTGTTTTTGCACTAAGTATAGTATTTACAGTCATTTATTTATGGACTGAAAATATATGGGCACCAATTTTAGCTCATGCAATCTACAACTATTTTGTGTCTAAATGGATTCATTCGGGATTTATCAAAATAACAAATGACATGTAGTGAAGATTACATGGATTTGATTAAGCCACTGTGTGGTTTTCAAGTAAAAGATAAGAAATATCATGTATATCGTAACAAATAAAGGCTGAAAGGTGAGGAAGAATGAGGTCGATTCCAACACAAGTACAAGCTGTTTTAGATGCTTACATTTCATTTTTTAATGAACAATTTCCTAATATGCTTGAAGGCTTATATATCCATGGTTCTATCGCAATAGACGCTTACGTTAACAATTCCAGTGATATTGATTTTATAACTGTCTTAAATCGTTCATTTTCACAAGATGAAATGATGCTGTTATCTGAACTACATAGTAAAATTGTAAATCAGTATAAATATCCAGAATTGGACGGTGTGTATATAAAGTGGGAGGAACTAGGGAAGCTTGATTCAAATGACAAAGATAATGTTTACTATAGTAATGGGAAGTTAAGGTTTGGTCCTTATTTCAACTTTAACCCAATTACTTGGTCTGTTTCTAAATCTGATGGTCTAACTGTCATAGGGCCTGAGATACAAACTCTGGAATTTACAGTGTCAAAAGATGATCTTGTCACGTATGTAATGGAAAATATGAATAGTTATTGGACTCCTCGTATACAAAAAATTGAAGGTTCTATTCATGACTTATTGAACCTTTCTACTAAAGAGATTGACACAGAGATTGAGTGGTCCATTCTCGGCATATTGAGGCAATACTACACAGTAAAAGAACATAAGATCATTTCGAAGCATGGGGCTGGTGAATATGCTCTACAGCACATTTCTGAGGAATGGCATAACATGATACGTGAAGCAATTAATATTCGTACAGGTGTAAAAGAGACATTATTTAAGTCTGAGAAGCAGAGAATTGAAACTTTTTTAGCTTGTGCAAGATATCTCCTTAATGAATGTAAGCAAAAGCTGTTTGTGCGTTGATATATAACTAAAGTTCATATCACCTTTTCTCATTTAAAGTTATATATGTAAAATAAACAAGAGTGACTAATATGTAGTCAATCTTGTCATTTTACAACTCCTGTTCCATTAGCTTGTTTCCTTTACCTTGATAAAATGCTACTGTTTCTGCACTTACTTCACCAATCATTTTTTTCAGCTCAATTGCAAAATCTACATAAGCATGTCCTTGTGCTGTTAGGATATTATTTTCTCTAACTGTAGGTTGATAGCGATAATAGTCTTCATCAAAACAACCTAAAAAATCTCTTTGTACTTTTGATAAAGTGACAGTATAAGGTTTATGATTTAAAACTTGCGCTTTTGCCAAAATAAACACACCACTGCATATAGCAGCTGTCGTCTTACCTTTTGCTACAAAATGATTGACCCATTCAAATAAATCATGTGCTTCAGCGATCGGTTTTAAATCTCCCCCGGGAATGATGAGTACATCATAATTGTTAATATTAATGTCCTTAATAGTGAAGTCTGGAACTGTTGTTAATCCAGCCTCTGATTTACATGGAGTTCTTTCAAGTCCAAATGTATGTAACTCATGAGTGCTTTTTAACATAGAAATGGCAGACGCTATTTCGAATTCACAATATCCTTCAAAAAGTAATAATAGTGCTTTTTTTCTTGCCATAAATTGCATGCCTCCTCTGATAAATATAAATTCGCCGATAATTTCATAAATCCTATATTTTTGATTGTATATTTTTGTAGAAAGACCGATAAACAGTTGAAATTGACCAAGAAATATGAAGATTTGACCCATAAACAGTATGAAATGGATAATTCCAAATAAAAAAGCAGCAAAAGAAGCATGTTTCTTTTGCTGCTTAACTTGTGCGTAATTTATTGTTTTTTGTCATCCGGGATTGGATCAATAATCGTTGCATCTTCTGAGTTAAGTGACACTCTTAGAAAATAAATATAAACACCTAGAGTTGAGAATAGAACGATTAAGAAGCCAATCGTTTTTAGCCAAAGAGCCACCATGCCCATCCCCCCTTTGTACACTACTATGCTAACGTGTACAAAAACATTCATAGGGCATTGAAGCGTGTAAAAGCTTCAATGCCCTATGAAATAAAGCTAGAAACGATTATTAGATTGTAAGAGTGGGTGGATATATTTTTTATCTGAAGTCGACTTTTATAATTTGTACAATCTTCTCTTCTATAAAAACAATGCTGTGTTATGTATATTGTGGGGGAGTATCCATATTGAGAGCGGTATAGGTATGTAGGAAACAAATAGTAAAGCAGTAATCCTTATAGCTTTACTATTTGTGCAAAACTGGCTGTTATCATTAAACCTTTCTCAGGTTACCTAATTCTTCAACGATGGCTTGCATTTCATTAGGGCTGAATGAATTTTTTTTCATGACAAGCTCGTAAATTTCCTTAAGCTCCTCATACATTTCTTCGTCAAAATGGGATGACTTAATTGCCCCTAAATTAAGTACATTCAATTTTTCTTTAATTTGTTCAATCATATAGTTCACATTATCTACTGATTTTTGAGATAAATTCATCTTGTCATCCTTTCAAAAATTACTATTGTTATTATTGTAACATGTTTAACATAGGTAGGTGGTTTTAATTGTTTTTGGCCTATAGCTAATGCACTTTCAAATAAAATCCTGTTCGTACTAAAGAACTTGTGACATCTTTTCTTTTTTTAAAAGGACTCTTTTCAAAAACTATGTTTTGCGTTTTTTACTTACTTTGAGTAACTGACGTGTAGAATATGAATTTTTATATTGGTGAAGAAAAGATGCCCCGAACGTTAGTTATTTCATTTTTAGTTCTTATTAAGCAAAGCAACAACTTATGCAAAAACAGCCTGTACAAAGGCTCTTTAAGTAAACTTTGTTGCTCTTCGCTTACTCGAAGAAAAGATGCCTCGAACGATGGTTATAATCATGTTTAGCTCTTACTACTGAAAGTAACAACTGGTACAAAAACAGCTTTTTAAAATGATAAAGCTATACAAAACGCCTCTTCATATTTTAATAACTATAGAAAAATATATCATTATAAATACTTTGTAAGGAAGAATAATTTTATATGAGCATTATAAATGAAACAAGAATGACATTTTAAATTCTGTCTTTCATATCAAATCATATTTTGCTTATAATGGAGATGGAAAGATAAAGGAGCTGGAAAACATGATTCGAGTTTTATTTGTATGTTTAGGAAATATTTGTCGCTCACCTATGGCAGAGGCTGTGTTCCGAGAAATAGTTAACAAACAAGATCTTGGTGATAAAATAACAATAGATTCTGCGGGCACTGGAAATTGGCATATAGGTAAGCCGCCTCACGAAGGTACACAAGAGATCCTAACAGGTAAGGGGATTTCTTTCGAAGGTATGAAAGCACGGCAGGTTGTTGAAAATGATTTAGAGAATTTTGATTATATTATCGGTATGGATTCTGAAAATATTGGAAACCTCCATAAGATGGCAGGGTACAATAATACAGGTTTTATTGGGAGACTTCTTGATCTTGTTCCTGAAAGTGATGTAGATGATGTGCCAGACCCATATTTTACTGGAAATTTTGAAGAAGTATATGATTTAGTTGTCAAAGGCTGTGAGAATTTACTACAGATGATAAAAAATAAACATAATATTTAAATGGTGTAATAAAAGGGAGAGGTGAGCATGTCAGCGAATAATTTGTTCAAAGGAATGATGGCAGGAGCTTTTGTAGGTGGGGTAATTGCAATGCTAAACAAAGAAACAAGGAAAGAAGTTGTTACACAAGGAAGAAAAGCTATGCATACAACTGGAAAATTTCTAAAAGATCCTGCTACATTAGCAGTGAAAATTAAAGATCAAATACATACAGTGAGGACAACGATTGAAGAAATAGAAGAAGATGTATCGTTTGTTACGACTAAAGCCCATGAATTAAAACAATCAACTCCTCAAATGATAGAGGTAGTGAAGGATACGAAAGAGAAAGTTTTTAAAGATAAGGAAGGATAAGTGGGTGTTCTAGATGGAGACTAAGCGGAGAATGAGTGTCGTCTTCTTTGTTAAGGAGCTTTTTAGGCGGTTTAATGATGATGATGTTATAGGTTTATCTGCTGAGTTGGCCTATTTTTTCTTGCTTTCATTGTTTCCTTTTTTAATTTTTTTAGTGACCTTACTTGCTTATTTACCTGTTTCACAAGAAGATGTTATGGAAGTATTTCAACAATTTGCTCCAGGTGAAACACTTGAAATGATTGAAGCAAATTTAAAGCTTATCGTAGGTTCGCAAAATAGCACACTTCTTTCATTTGGAATTATCGGGACAATATGGACAGCATCGATAGGGATGAATGCGGTAGTGAGAGCTTTTAACCGTGCGTATGAAGTGAATGAAAGTAGATCACCTCTCGTCGCTAGAGGTGTGTCGATCTTATTAACATTTGCTATGATTTTTGTAATTGTTGTTGCGTTATTACTACCTGTATTTGGACAAAAAATTGGCTTGTTTATTTCAGCATCATTTGGATTTTCGATAGAATTTATGAATGCATGGAATGCGGTAAGGTGGATTCTGAGCTCTATTATCTTATTGGTTGTATTTTCTTTTCTTTATTTCATTGCACCTAATAAACGCTTGAAAATGAAGGAAGTTACAACCGGGGCTATTTTTGCGACGGTTGGGTGGATTATTGTCTCTGTAGCTTTTTCTTATTACGTAGATAGTTTTGGAAATTACAGTTCTACGTATGGTAGTCTCGGCGGAATAATTGTATTAATGATATGGTTCTACTTAACTGGGATGACTATTATCGTGGGTGGAGAAATTAATGCGATTATTAATTGTCGTAGAATTGATTGTGATGAGTAATGTTATTGCTTTCTTCTATAATTTACTATTATGGTTGGGGAAAAACTAGCCATATTAAATGATGATAAGTTTCTTATTATCTTGAGTTAGGAGGATTAAGCAATGACGAAAAAAACGAAAAAAGATGGAGATACAAAGCAAAAAAGTCAACAAGCTGGATCAAACCCTAAACATAAAACAAGCAGCAGTGCTAATGGCACAAACGGTTATCATTAACGAGAAAAGCGGAAGTATCTTGTTGCTTCTCGACAAGCAATGGAGCAAATGTATCTGATGCTTTTATGCCATCGGAAGTATTTGCTAACTGGTTCTGCAGCTACAAAAAAAGACAAGCAAAAAGGGTCTTGAAATACAACTTCAAGGCCCTTTTACTTTTGTTACGCCTTTAGCAATCGCAGGCCGTTTAAGATTACCAATATTGTACTTCCTTCGTGTCCGATTACACCAAGTGGTAAATTAACAACTTGGAGGAAGTTTGACAAAATTAATAGGGAAATAACTGCGATTGAAAAAATGATATTGTGCTTTACGATACGATTCATTTTTTGTGATAGCTTGATTGTTTCCGCAATTTTTGACAGGTCGTTTTTCATGAGAACGATGTCTGCTGTTTCTAATGCGACATCTGTGCCTTCTCCCATAGCTACACCAACGTTTGCTGTAGCTAATGCCGGTGCGTCGTTGATTCCATCACCAACCATTGCTACATTGTTATATTTGTTTTTAAGTTCCTTTAAGTGTTCAACTTTCGCTTCTGGTAGACACTCAGCGATATAGTCATTTACCTGACATTCTTCTGCAATGGCCTTTGCCGTTTGTTCTCCATCTCCTGTTAACATTATCGTTTGAATGCCAAGTGCTTTAAGGCTTTGAATTGCTTTAATCGATTCGGCTCGAACGGCGTCCTTTAGTGCAATAATTGCAGCGATTCCGTTAGAGTCAGCTATAAAAACGACTGTATTGCCTTCGTCAGCCAATTGATTGGCAATTCCACCGTGGAATTGATCTGCTAATTTGCTGCCGACAAAGTCAGCTTTGCCAATTTTCCACATTTGGTAATTGTACATACCTTGTACTCCCCAACCTGCAACATCCTCTAAGCTATCAGGTTGACTAAGCGTACATTTATAAGTGCTTTTTGCGTAAGAGACAATGGCTTGAGCTAGCGGATGGCTTGAATGACTTTCCAATGAAGCGGCTGCTGTAATTACATCTTCATGAAATAGACCATCTCGCACGAGTACTTTTGTTACAGTAGGTTTACCTCTCGTAAGTGTTCCTGTTTTATCAAAAGCAATTGCCTTGACCTCACTAAGTTTTTCTAAGTGAACGCCACCCTTGAATAAAATGCCCTTCTTTGCACCATTTGAAATGGCAGATAATGTAGCGGGCATGATCGATGCAACGAGTGCACATGGCGAAGCCACAACTAATAAGATCATTGCTCGATAAAATGTTTCAGTCCAGCTCCAATTAAATAAATAATGGGGTGCGAACATCATAATTAATACAGTGATTAACACAATTTTTACATAAGTTCCTTCATACTTTTCAATAAAAAGCTGCGAAGGCGATTTTTCACTTTGTGCTGATTGAACAAGTCGAATGATTTTCTGAAATAAAGTATCTTCACTATGTTTGGTCATTTTTACAAGGATGGCACCACGTAAGTTAACTGTCCCAGCAAATACTTCGTCCCCGATATCCTTCGAAATAGGAATCGATTCACCAGTGATAGTAGCTTGATCAATGGACGTTTGCCCTTTTAGAACCTCTCCGTCAATTGGTATCCTATCACCAGGCTTAATTAAAATCGTATCACCAATTTGTAGTTCTGAGATGTGAAGTGTTTTTTCTGAATCCCCCACTAGTAATAACGCTTCTTCAGGCTGTAAATCCATTAAAGACGAAATCTCTCGATTACTTTTGTTCATCGTATATGTTTCTAATGCTCCACTAAGCGAGAATATGAAAATTAATACTGCGCCCTCCCACCAATAGCCAATTGAAGCTGATCCGATAGCAGCAAAAACCATAAGCATTTCAACGTTCAACTCACGGTTTTTAATGGTTTCTACAATACCCTCTTTAGCTTTCGCAAAACCACCAATAAGAAACGCTAATATATATAAAGAAACTGAGAATGTTGGGATACTAAGTTTATCCATTAACCATGCAACAAAAATGAGAACACCGGAACTTAAAGCTGCAATTAATTCAATATGTGTTTGCAGTTTGTTAATAAATGTTTCAGTATGATCAGTTTTACACTCGATGTAAGTTGATTGGGTATTACCTTCTATTACTGCCTTTTCACTTGTTTCCATAATATCTCTCCTCCTAATTATCTAATTGAGAAAAGGAATCAAAATCAGTATCCCAATAAAATGACGAAAGCTGCCATCTTATAGGGATAGCAGCATTCTTTATAATAATTTTAATTAAATATTTATTATATTTCTTATTTAATACTTTACCATACTATATGCATTAAGGAAAGAATATTGTGCTTAAAAAGCTCAAAATACTTGTATAAAATTTTAGATTAGATTATAACTAGGTAAGTGTACTTTAAAGGATCAAGGAGATGTATTGATTTGACAGCAGAACGCTTTTTTTCTCATAAATTAGGAATGATCGCTGCGGCAGCTGCAGCGACATTTTTGTGGGGGAGTGCTTTCCCATTCATTAAGCTTAGTTATGAAGAATTGAACATTCAACCTAATGAGATTGGTGAACAAATTTTATTTGCTGGTTACCGTTTCATTTTGGCATCATTAATGATTATTGTTTTCTACTTATTTATAAAACGAAATATTCTTCTAAAAAACGGTACAATTAAGCCACTAATTCATATAGGTTTGTATCAGACATTTTTCCAATATGTTTTGTTTTATATAGGATTAAGCTATTCAACAGGCATACAAGGGTCAATAATTGCAGGGACTACATCATTATTTCAAATGATATTTGCACATTTTATGTATAATGATGATTCGTTAAATAGGAAAAAGGTAGTAGGGGTACTAGTTGGATTTACAGGCGTCATTTTAGTAAATATAACTAGGGGTTCCTTTTCTTTTTCATTCGGCTTAGGTGAATTATTATTACTTCTTGCAATGGTTTCAGGTGCTTTTGGAAATTTAAAAGCGAGAAATGGCAGTTTTAGTATGGATGTTGGCTATTTAACAGCTTATCAAATGTTATTTGGATCCTTTGGTTTATTAGCTGTAGGGATGGTAATGGCAGGTATATTTCCATTTGAATTTACAGTAAAGTCATTGTTCCTCTTGTTGTATTTAGCATTTTTATCTGCAGCTGGTTTTGTGCTTTGGAATAATGTCATGAAATATAATCAAGTCGGCAAGGTATCGATGTTCTTATTTCTTGTCCCTGTATTCGGTGTAATATTATCTAGTATACTATTACAAGAATCGATTCACTTTTTCGTTGTATTTGGATTGTTGTTTGTTACATCAGGAATTATTATCGTGAATCGACCTGATAGGAAGCGGCTAAAAAAGGTGAATGATCAAGTAAGTTAAGCCATGTACTAATTTTTTTGGAGCGATAGAAGACTGCCAACTATTGCGTGTTTTCAAAAGTACTAATATGCAAAAATACACCTCGATCTTTAGTTATCGAGGTGTATTTTTTATAGTTAGACATTTTAATGGAATTTCGAATATAAATGGAATATTGTTAGTGGTTAAACACTTAATAATACGAGGTGTATTGTGTTGATAAGCAGTAAACTATTATTCAGCGATTTCTTCAAATTGGTAGTAAGTAGTATTATAAATATGCTCAATTTCAGCGTCTGTCATGTAGATTAAGTGATCTCGATCCATACCTTTCATTTTTTCAATGAACTCAATCATATTTTTTCTTTCTTGTCTACTCATTTATATCCGCTCCTTTTTTAATCTGTTTTAATACAGTTTATTATCTTTGTTTGTATTATATAACAGTTTAACGAAAAAGTGCAAACATTTTTTTGATTTTTTTGAAAATAATTTGGTCTAATGAGAGTCAGTTCAAAACTGTATAGATGATGTGGTTTCTTTCTATGCTTTTTCAGCTGTATTTAAGGAGACCAGTTAGGGGAGTTTAGTTGACGATCGTTGTTAAAATTAGTATTTAATGTAACAAGAGCTCGGTTAGACAGCTAAACCTCAACTATATAAGTTGAGGTCTGGGTATTGTCTCATGTCATCTGAATGCAACAGAACAGAGACTCGTATATAAAATAGTTATTTACTCATTCTCACAGGTTCACTTTCTTGTATAGTAGGCTGTTTACCAAAAAAAGTGACGATAAAAAATATGCTTAATAACATGATGCTTATAATAGTGAAAAAGCTAATGTTTTCGAAGAATTGTATAAATGTTCCTCCTAGGATAGGACCTGCTAAACTACCTACACTAAATGCAACACCACTTAGTAAATTTCCCGTTGGAAGTAGATTCTTTGGCATTAGATCTGTCATATAACTTATACCCATGGAAAAAGTAGATCCTACTAGCATACCTGCTATGAAAATGAACGTCGTTAGTAAAACGATAGATTGTTCGAAAAAGCTGGCAGCTAAAAATGCTACAAAACCTAAGAAAAGAATGCCCATTAAGATATTTCTTCGACCAAATTTATCGCTCAGCATGCCTAGTGGTAGCTGGAACACAATACCCCCTATAGCGAAAGCAGTAAGTAGTACAGAAACACTTGCTACCTCTAATCCGATACGTAAACCGTAAACAGGGAAGCTACCATTTAAAGACGATTCTAGAAATCCGTAGCTTAATGGTGGTAAAAATGCAACCCAACCGTATTTCCAAGCTTGACTAAAACGTTGAATCGTTTCTTTAAAAGAATTTGACTCGATATCTTGTTCAGGATAGTCATTATCTAGCATAAAAATGAATATCCATCCAATGAGACATAACAAAGATGATACTACAAAAGGGAGTGTTTCATTAATTTTTACTAAAGGTGCTAATAATGGGCCAGTTGCAAATCCAAGGCCGAAAAATAAGCCGTATAAAGAAATATTTCGCCCTCTCTTTTTGGCTGAGGAAAACGAAGTTATCCACGTTTGGGTTGCAAAGTGTAGTGCATGATCACCTATGCCAATAAAAAGACGTAAAATAAACCAAAACCAAAATGATTTCCAGAGAGGAAATAGCGCGAGAGATACGATCACTATGAGTCCGCCAATGATAATAACAGATTTATAGCCAAACCTTCTTAAGGGCTGCTCCATAAACGGAGATATAAGAAGTATGCCAATATAAAGAGCAGTTGCGTTTAAGCCATTTAAAGACGAACTAACCCCGTCATTTTCAAAAATTATTGCTATAAGTGGCAGTAGCATACCTTGTGAAAAACCAGAAATCATAACAATACTAACTAGTATCCAAAATCGAAATTTATTTTTATCCATTGTATTACCTCTATTTCTAACGATGTTGATAAAATGCACCCGATAAAGATCGTACAAATAAATGAAGAGATATACAAGGGTTTTTCAGAAATAACATCATTTGTTATATTTATTTTTTCTAAGCGGTGATACACCCTTAACTGTTTGTATAAATAAGACGAGGAATTCGTAATAATTTCTCAATGCTTAAGTGAAAAATATATGTAGTATTCAATGAGAGTATGTTTAGTAAAATATCCTCTTATTTTACTAATAATAATTATAGCTATAAACAGAAAGGTTTGAGGAAATGAATAAAATATTTTTTCTCCTAGTAGCTACTGGTATCCCACTATCCGTTGTTGGTAGTCTATTGCATTGGTCACCTGTGATAATGTTCGTTATTTACAATATTACAATTATAGCTTTAGCTAGCTACATGGGGAGAGCAACAGAAAGTATTGCTATCGTTAGTGGACCACGTATAGGTGGACTTTTAAATGCCACATTTGGAAATGCAGTTGAGCTAATCATTTCAATCTTTGCTTTAAAAGCTGGTCTTATTGGTGTTGTTTTAGCTTCGTTAACTGGATCCGTTATCGGGAACTTACTACTTGTAGGCGGATTATCTTTTTTTGTTGGGGGCTTGAAATTTAAACGTCAAGAATTTAACGCATACGATGCTCGTCACAATGCGGGTCTCCTAATGTTTGCTGTTATTGTTGCATTTGTAATCCCTGAAGTTTTTTCAATGGAAATGACTGAAGGCGAAACGCTAGCTTTAAGTATTGGGATATCAATTATTTTAATGGCATTATACATAGCTGCACTATATTTTAGACTTGTCTCACATCGTGGGGTTTATCAACATAGCTCGGATGAGGTAGAAGAACACGAGGAACCGGAATGGTCGAAAAAGGTAGCCATCACAGTTTTAGCACTAGCAACTGCAGCAGTTGCTTACGTATCAGAAAACCTTGTTCACACATTTGAAATAGTAGGTGAAACGTTTGGTTGGAGCGAGTTGTTCATCGGGGTTATCATTGTTGCAATCGTAGGGAATGCGGCTGAACATGCCTCTGCAATTATTATGGCGTATAAAAATAAAATGAATATCGCTGTAGAAATTGCAGTCGGGTCAACCTTACAAATTGCCATGTTTGTTGCACCACTACTTGTACTTCTTTCATTATTCTTCCCGACAAAAATGGCTCTTGTGTTTACGCTTCCTGAGCTCATTGCCATGGCTTCTTCAGTATTCTTAACAATTGTTCTGACAAACGATGGAGATACAAACTGGTTTGAAGGTGCAACACTTTTAGCAGCATATATCATTATGGGAATTGGCTTTTACTTATTATAAGGCTCTTTCCGAAAACGTTGTTGCTATTCGTATTAAATTAGTAACGCAAGGAGTGGTTTTTGGTTGTTTTAAAGACGAAAAGATGGCACAAGTTTCGAACTATGCGAATAAAATAACTTGTCCATACTAAAAGGATATAAGATGTTTAGAGTTTAAAGTCATATTAAAAGGGTGCCTTCAATGTATCTGACTTACCTATCATTTTTCTTTAAAAATAGGTAATGGTGTCAGACGTTATTGTTGAAGCACCCTTAATTTTTTATGTTCAGGAAATGGAATTGTAAAATAAATATATTTCCAGTCGTTTTTATCTACGTAAATTCAAAGTAATTATCACCAAGCTACATTCACACAAACTCACTTGTCGTATTTCGTACCTTTTTTAAAGTAGTCACTGCGATGATTCTACTCGATACGCATACCTCCTTATGTGTTGTATGATGCTTTCTAGATCCCTCCTTTTTGGTAAGTATAATTCAATTATATTCAACATTTGTTTGAATATTCTGTTTATTATATTCTTTTTTTTTTTAGTTCTTTTCGAAGCAATATTAGTTACTTATTGGTTTATTAGTAAATAAAACAACTTTCATGTTGAACTTAGTAAATATATTGTTGAAGAAAAATATGCAAATTGATGTAATTAAGTTGGATAATCTATAGTCGGTTCGAAAAAACTAATGAAAAGATTATGTGTTTGAAAGGAGTAATTGCAAATGAAACGTATATCACAGTTTATTGTATTATTATTCTTTATGTCTTTAATAAATCCGAATGTCATTTCAGCAGAGGAAAAGAAAAAAGCAGCAAAGAATCAATATGTCATGCCTGATTCTGTTGTAAATATTTCAAAAGAAAATACTTATCCAAACCCAACGGAAGATTTACCATACTTGGAGCCAAGTGAACTTGCTAAGAAGCTTATTGAAACATCAAATGTAACAATAGAAAATCCGGATCTCATACGTATTTTAAATGAGTCATCTATAGGAAACGCACCGCATGCAATAGGGTATCGTGCAACGATTTTTTTAGGTGAGTGGCCTTTGAATTATGAATCACAAGAAACGACAACAAACTGGGAATATCAGAAAATTAATACTAATTATTTTGATAATAGAGGAGGAGAAGCACCTCAAAAAATATTTTACACACAGGATACCCAAAAGGTAGTGAAGGGAGGTTTAACTTCAAATGTCCCAAATGAAGAGGATGTAAAAAAGATGATGCTGTTAAAATCAATGGATAAAACTAAATTGCAATTATCGTTTCAAACGATTGTTGGTTTAGGTACAAAAAAAGAGCAAGTTTATAATATACCTCCAAAGAAAGTGGGCTATTTATATTCACACTCTCCAGCTGTGAATGAAAAAGGTAAAGTGACCTATGGTGAAGTATATTTAGTGTTAAGGGGTAACAGTAAGAGAATTGAGGTCAAAAATGTAACTTCTCAAGGGATAGGTGCTTGGATTCCTGTCCAAGATCATGTATCATTCTCCTTTGTTACAACAAATCATCCGAGATAAGGAAAGAGCGCTATTACGACTTTAGTGTAATGGCGCTCTTTGTTGTTATTGAAAGAATGTATTGCATTTATTGGTATGAACTAAGCATCCTAGGCTTCTAAAATACAAAAATTACTCATTGCTGTTCTAAATTAGTTTCAATTGCAACAAAGCTTTAAAAAAGAGTCTATTGAAATTGTCTCGTGCTTGTCTCGTCGTTCAATTCTTGGTTGTTTTGTACAATTAATTGGCCTTCAGCCATTAAAATATTATGGTCATACATAGCTTGGGCAACAATTCGTCTAGTCTCTTTCGCTGCAGTCCAGTAGTGTGCGTCATCCACTAAGCCGATAATTGTATACTCATAGCCGCGAAAGCCAGCATTTAGGGACGTCATTCCATATACCTGAAAAGGTTCAAGGACTTGTTCATTGTTCGTCTTTAAATAAGCTTGTAAAGAATCATTTAATTCAACACAAGTTTGTCCTAGCAGTTTGAATACTTCTTCCGGATTTTCTCTAAAACTAACGACAACGCGTTCGATGACACGCATATTTTCAATATTATAGTTCTGGATTTGTTGAATTTCTCCATTGCTTATAGTAAGTAGTTTGCCACTCCATTCACGCACCTTCAAGAACCTAAGTCCGATTTCTTCAACCGTCCCGTTATACGTGTTGTTGACCGTGATAAAATCACCTTTATCAAGTTGCTTTTCATACAACAGGAACACACCTGACAACACATCCTTTATTAGACCTTGTGCGCCTAAACCGAGTATGATTCCTGCTACACCAGCTCCAGCTAGCAGCTTTTCAGCTTCAATGTCAAAAAGCTCATCAAGTGTATATATTATAAAAGCAAATGTAGCTACGTATTTCGTAACCGAGCGAACCATACTTTCTATTGTTTGTTCTTTGCGCTCTTCAAAAAAATGTGTTCTTTTAAAAAAGTTGTGAACCATTCTATTAATAATGAGGACAGCTATCCACACGATAAGCCCAAATCGGATGACTTTAGTTATTTCATGCTGCCATACTGTATTTAATATTTCTAAAGTAGTTTGCATTATTTATCAACACTTTCTGTGAAATTAATTTTCAACATTTATATATACAATAACGATTAATCTTAAGTTTTTCAATAGAAACTGCTAAGCTTCGCTTCTTACTAATTTCGTTTCTTTTGCTAGAAAATCAGTGTCTTTGTAATAACGATCCTTTACTAATAAATTGGGACCAAGACATTTTATAGCAGGACAGTGGCAGCTTAACATTTTTGCTAAAGGAGATTGCGTCCAAAGTTGATAAGATTCTAACAAAGAATTCGATTGTATATTCCCTAATGGGGGGGCATCACCGAAATCTGTGACAATGACTTCTCCAGTAAATATGTTTACATTTAATCGAGAACGACCGTCAGGATCATTTCTTACGGATACTTTTTTACTCTCATATAGACGTCTTAGCAAGGTGATATCTTCATCTTTATCACTGCAAGGGTAAAAAGGTAGTGTGCCAAAAAGCATCCATGTATTTTCATCACGTACGTCAAGTAAGTGATGAAGGGTTCCTCGGAGTTCATCTAATGATAGAACTTCTAAGTTGCTTGCAAAATCGCTCGGATACATCGGATGAATCTCGTGACGAGCACAAAGCATGTCATTGACAACTTGATGGTGGATCTGTTCTATATAAGGGAGAGTCCTTTTGTTTAACATCGTTTCTGCAGAGACCATTACGCCCTCTCTTGACAATGCTCGGCTATTTTCAATAATTTGGCTAAAATACTTTTCCCGCTGTTTAAACGTTGGCTTGCGCTCCATCATGGCAAACCCACCCTCAGCAAATTCTTCAACCGTTCCCCAGTTGTGTGATATGTGAAGTACGTCTAAATATGGAATGATTTGTTCATATTTACTTAAATGAACTGTAAGGTTTGAGTTCAACTGTGTTCGCACACCACGATCATGAGCGTATTTTAATAACGGTTTAACATATCCATCAACTGAGGTTGAAGATAGCATTGGCTCACCACCAGTAATACTTATGGAGCGTAAATGTGGAATCTCATCTAGCCTCGTTAATAATAGATCAAGGGCCAATGGATGAGGATCCTTTGATTGTAACGTATAGCCGACTGCACAGTGCTCGCAGCGCATATTACATAAAGTTGTCGTAGTGAATTCAATATTTGTTAATTCTAGTTGTCCTAACTCCTCAACATCTGTGTATGCCTCCCACGGATCATTTGAGGGGGAAATTAGCTTTTTTTGTTTTGTTGTGCTCATGTTTAACTCCTTAACAATTGTTTTTGACTAAGGCTCTTTTCGTAAATTTTGTTGCAATTTTTATTAAAAATGGTCTATATGATGAGTATTATGAGAGTTCAATAATTCTATAAGTAGAAAAGATGCCACGTACGATAGTTGACTACGTGCTTATATCTTTGAACGAAAAGCAACAATCAATACGAAAACAACTTTGATTGAACAATAACCTCCGATAATTATGTAGAATGATGAGGGATGTTGTCAAATGGTTGTGAATTCGTTACGATAATAGAGAGAAAGGGGCGAGTTTGTTGGATAACACATCAAATGGCAATCACTCACAAATAATATATTTGAAGGATCGATTAAATATGTTTTTAGAGACGATCGACTCATTAGATCCAGAAGAAACAAAGCTTGAAGATATAGATCGTTTAATACAGATGATTGATGAAATTGAAGATAAATGTGAACAAATAAAAGATCATAAATAAAGACTCTTTTCGTAAACTTTGTTGCGTTTTGTAACTTACATTGAGTAACTGATGTGTATGATATGTATGAAAAGATACCTTGAACGTTAGTTATATTCATATTTAGCTCTTATTACGAAAAGCAACAATTAATGGGGAACAGCCTAAATAAATGGTTTGTTAATCAGGTGTGGAATACTCTACACCTGATTTTTACTTATACAGTAAATGGGAGTTAGCTAGGTCTAGTATTTATGGAAGCGAACATAGAATAAGAATATGGAGCTTATGATTCAAATTTCTCGTTTTTCTAAATGGCTTCGATATATAATAATTACGGAGGTGTTGTTGTGATGAAAACTGCATTAGTATTCGGAGGAACACGTTTTTTTGGAGTGAATTTAGTAAATGAATTACTAAAGAAGGGCTTTCAAGTAACTGTTGCCACGAGACAAAATAGTACAATCCCATTCGGCGATGAAGTGAAAAAATTAAAGGTTGATCGATTTGATAAGCAGTCAGTAATAACTGCGGTACAAAATAGTAAATGGGATATTGTATTTGATCAAATATGCTATAATGCACAGGGTGCAGAAATTACCATTGAAGCTTTAAAAGGTAAGGTAGGTAAATACGTATTTACATCAACGATGTCAGTTTATGACTATGGTGTGGATATGACAGAAGATGTGTTTGATCCATATACATATGAAATTAACCATATACCTACCGACGAAATATCCTACCAGGAAGGTAAACGACAAGCAGAGGCTGCTTTTTTTCAACATGCTTCTTTTCCAGCTGTAGCAGTTCGTATTCCGATTGTGTTAGGGGAGCATGATTATACAGAACGTTTGAAGCTTCATATTGATAAAGTGAAAAAACAAGAACAAATATACTTCCCTAATCTTGATGTAGAAATGGGCTTTATTAACCAGCAGGAGGCAGGGGAATTTATTGCATGGACGGGTACCCAAGATTTTGTAGGACCTATCAATGCTTGTGCTGATGGAACGATTTCGATGGGCGCATTGATGGAGCTTATTGAGAAAGAAATCGGCAAAAATGCTGTGCTTTCTAAAGAATCCACAAAAGACGATCACTCTCCATATGGAATTGAAGAAACATGGACAATCTCTACTGATAAAGCAAAAGGGTTAGGATATACATTCACTAATCTATATCAATGGTTACCAAATTTAATAAAAACAATTGCTAATGAGAAATAAGTATTAACATTGAAGGTCAGAAATCATGGCTATGTATCTTTATCCTTAGGTATGTAGTTGTAGATTTATCTGCCCTTTTTTTATAAGCTTTGTTGCTATTATTTCTCATTCATAACAGCAAAGCGATGTTATCTGTGATCGAAACGAATTATAGAAGAAAAAGAATCTTTTTAAATATGACAATTAATGCGATAATAAGTCTCTCAAAATGATTTGCTATTAGTAATATAATTACTATATTTAATTGAAGGATCATTTCATATAATTGAAAACTACGTTAAAATGTTGTTTAGAAATAATAGGAGAGATGAAATTGGATAATATAAAGAAAGAAACAATAAAAACTTGGTTAATCGTTGCTCTGATACTTTCGCTTGTAGGTTCATTCGTTCTTTTTTTCATAGGTTATTATACGATTGGATTTGTGGTAGGTGGAGTGTTTATGGTTTTGGCTACTCTGTTAGGTCAGTGGTCTTCTCACAAGAATGCAGATTATGTACACAGAAATATTTATAATAACAAATAATAAAGCGTTTGGGTTTATTCCAAGCGCTTATTCTAATCTTCTTAATCTATTGACTACAGAAAGGGGTTAATTACACAGAAAGAGCCAAAAAAATAGGAACTTGAAAAAAGAACCGATTTTGAGCCTAGTGAAATCGTATAATATTAACTATCCAAAAATCAACGATCTATACTAGAACAGCCTTTAAACTATTTCATTGTTTGTTGTGTTTTTATTTTTTATAGTAACCTATGTTCCTGCAACCGATTTCCTTTACTTTTTTTGAGGATTTATAGCATTTTTTACATACATAATTTCCTCGTATGAGAAAAGGTACCCAACAAAAGAATACGCTGTTTGGGATTATGAATAGCAACATAGATAGCAATTGGTAATTAAATTTCTAAATTTTCTACCATATCTGTCGCAATGTATACAAAGCTTCAACTTATAATTTCTCCTCTAACCACTTTAAATCGATCGTTCTTTATTCAAATAATGATGTTTTTCGTATCCAAACACCTTAGCTTTAATAACAAAATGCACCATAGGATACTAAAATAGTTATAGCATTATCTTCCTATTTGGTAGTGTGAAAAAGAAATCGCTTTCGAAAATAATATTGTAGGAGTATAATTTAATTGTGAAAAATAAGACAACTTCATTTTAGCGGAATATAAGGGGGATTTTGTATGGAGAAGCTTCAAGAAAGTATGTATAAGCTTATCGTTGAAACATCTACCAACTTACCAAAGGATGTCCGTAGTGCTATTGCGAAAGCGAAAAAACGTGAAAATGCGGGTACACGAGCTGCTATGTCACTAGGAACAATTACAAACAATATTTCTATGGCGGATGAAAATGTATCGCCTATTTGTCAAGATACTGGTTTGCCAACATTTAAAATTAAAACGCCTGTAGCGGTAAATCAGTTAAAGGTAAAGGATGCAATTTATAGTGCTATCGCACAAGCTACAAAGGATGGCAAACTACGTCCTAATTCTGTTGATTCTTTAACTGGAGCCAACAGTGGTGATAATTTAGGTATAGGCACGCCGGTAATTAAGTTTGAACAATGGGAGAAAGATTATATTGATGTACGACTAATTTTAAAAGGCGGAGGCTGTGAAAACAAAAATATTCAGTATAGCTTGCCATGTGAACTAGAGGGACTTGGTCGTGCAGGGCGTGATTTAGACGGAATTAGAAAATGTATCATGCATTCAGTATATCAAGCGCAAGGGCAAGGATGTAGTGCTGGTTTTATTGGTGTTGGAATAGGAGGAGATCGTACGAGTGGTTATGAGTTGGCTAAAGAGCAGCTTTTCCGTACGGTTGATGATGAAAACCCTAACGAAGATTTGCGTAAACTTGAAGAATACGTGATGGAAAATGCGAATAAGCTCGGTATTGGTACAATGGGCTTTGGTGGAGAAACAACGCTTCTCGGCTGTAAAGTGGGCGTCATAAACCGAATCCCAGCAAGCTTTTTTGTATCAGTAGCGTACAACTGCTGGGCATACAGACGCTTAGGTATGACTGTAAATCCAGAAACAGGCGAGGTTAATGAATGGTTGTATCAGGACGGAGAAAAAGTAGATTTTGCGAATGAGGCAAATAAAGCTGATGAGGTATCGGAAACACGCGAAGTTGTATTACATGCACCGATAACGGAAGAACAAATCCGTGAATTAAAAGTGGGAGATGTCGTTCATATTAATGGCATGATGTACACTGGGCGCGATGCGATTCATAAATATTTAACTGACCACGATGCGCCAGTAGATTTGGACGGACAAATTATTTATCATTGTGGACCAGTTATGTTGAAAGATGAAGAAGGTAATTGGCAGGTAAAAGCAGCAGGTCCTACTACATCAATTCGCGAAGAGCCGTATCAAGGTGATATTATGAAGAAGTTTGGTGTCCGTGCAGTTATTGGTAAAGGTGGTATGGGACCAAGAACACTTGCAGCTTTAGAAGAGCATGGCGGTGTATATTTAAATGCTATAGGTGGTGCAGCACAGTATTATGCTGATTGTATTAAATCAGTTGAGGGAGTTGACCTCATGGAGTTTGGCATTCCTGAAGCCATGTGGCACCTGCAAGTTGAAGGGTTTACTGCTGTAGTAACGATGGATTCTCACGGCAACAGTTTACACGAAGATGTTGATAAATCATCTTTAGAAAAGCTAACGACATTTAAAGATCCTGTTTTTAAATAGGATATATACACGATTTCTCAAAGGATCATTAGCAATTGCTAGTGATCCTTTGTTATTGGAGGTGTACAGCGGATTTATCGACTAACCTTTATTGTTTGCGGGTCAATTTTCTATATTTACGGGTCAAGTTAGGTGTTTTACGGGTCAAATTTGAAATATACGGGTCAAATTAAATGTTTTATATGTCAATTTCTAATTTTAAGGGGCAAAAATAGTGCATTGGTGAAAAAACAACAAGACTAGTGTATATTTGCACTAGCCTTGATTAAGTGTCTGTTAATCAATCCCAAGGTTTTGATATTGATTAACGGAAACGATTTGTTCATTATTATCAGCGTACTTTAACTTTAGCGTATCCCCTTGTTCAGTAAACATGGCATATGGAAAGTCATTGGAAGATACCATGAATATTTTTTCGCTATTATCTAGTAGTATAAAAATAAATGTTACACCATCATCAAGTTCCTTATATACACGCAGAACATCGCCTTCTATATTCTTTTCTTCGCTAGTTGTAGAGGCGCGGTGTGTGGAGTCGGTTCTAGAAAGGGCATTTTTATATTTATTGAATGCTTCTTTTTGTGTTGATCCAGTAGCAAAAACTTTTGCATTTGACGCTAAGATCACTGCATATTGACGAACAAGACCACCATCATCTGTAACAGGTACGATCCAACTTGGTTCACCGTACACGTTGTAAATAACTGGCATCGTGCCATGCCACTTTTCCTTTTTAAAAGTATTATCGACAACCTCTTCAGCTGCAGAACCATCCATAATTCCCTTCACTAATTCACCGTTATAGTAGTTTAATTCACCTGTTCGTGCGTCAATGAGAGAGTAACCAAGTGCTGAATCTACACCTTCTTTCGGAGAGGTAAAGTCTGTAAAGAAATACATTTTTCCGTTTTTTCCAAAAATAGGTGTTACACCTTCGTACGTGCCCCAATCGGTAGGTATTTTAACATCTGTTTGAGAAAATAAGCTGTTCCAATAACCATGTGCCAGATATCCGAAGTATTCATTTTCTAGTGAAGCTGTTTCGAAATTGAGTACGCCATCGATAAAGGCAGGTGCTTTTTCTTTAGTATACTTCTTAACATCACCAGTGTTAGGGTCTATTAAAATTACCCCTTTGACATTAAATCCTGAACGTAGAGAAACTTTATCACCATATGTCATTGTATAAAAAGGTTTACCATCATCAGCTATCTCAAATTTAGGCTCACCATAAAATATCCCTTTAGGAAATGCGTTACGAACTTTTCGTTGAAGGTTATCACTGAAATACATGCTAGGTACATATTGCATCTCATAGCCTAAGACGAGATTGGCTTCTGCGTCTGGGTTTGTACCTGACATTGTAATGTACCCAGGAGTGGAACCAGCTTTCCTTGCTTTGAAAAATCCAGAAGCTTCTATAGGTGCTACATATAATGTCTCTCCATTGACGATTTGCGGTGTTAAATCACCGAGTTCAAAATATGAGACATTATCTATGTTACCAAAAACTTTTAACATTTTATTTCGAGCAGTTTCTGGTGGGACAGAAAAAGGTGTATCCTCATTTGTAAAAGGTTCAGATATATCATGAACTTCAAAATTGACTCCTTCATATTTATCTTTAGCAATAATCATTGAATGAATAAAGGTCGTATAAACAAAAGCTGTAATGAGGAGTACACTTAACGTTACTTTAATCATCAAAACTTTATTATGGCTCTCATAAAGATACGAACTAAGAATAATAAAACCTGCTGCAACAATTGTATAGGTTGTTAAAATTGAACTCATTTGATTATCAACTAAAAAGAAATACTCTACTATTCCAATAACTAACCAAAAAAGCATAGGAATCCACATTATTTTTACTGTAGATTGTCTTTCTTGTTTTGTCCAAGGCATCATAAATAAAGAGATCGTAAGTAAAATAACAAATTTCACTTTGTTCTTCCCCCCTCCACATATATATCTTGTACTACGTCTATATGCATCAAAAGGTTTCATTTTTGTATAAAAGGCTCTTGTCGTAAACTTCAATAGTTTCTACAAAGAAGTCATCGTTTTATAGAAGAAAAGATGAACTATGTTAGATTTTTTTTGTGCGAAAAACAAACTATACGAAAACAGTTTTATAAAATACAGATCGGAAAACTCTACCTAGTATGAATTTCAACTAACGTAAAAAACTAATAAAAATATGTTGAACTTACATTATTAGGAGGGTGTCGATTGAAAACTCGATTCATACTAGCAATTTTTCTATCGCTATTATTAACGTGTACTTTTTCATATAAAACAGAAGCGCGTGAATCTAACGAGCCGATTCATTGGGGGTTTAAAAGAAGTACGAATAATGAACCACCTTCAGCTGGTGAGGAACTTGATCAATTACTTGAAAAATACAATAGCTTTTATATAGGGGATACATCAAAAAAAGATATATATTTAACGTTTGATAACGGATACGAAAATAACCAATATACTGCCAAAATATTAGACGTTTTAAAAGAGAAAGATGTGAAAGCTACTTTTTTCTTGACAGGCCATTATCTTAAAGATCAACCGAGATTAGTCAAACGGATGGTAGAAGAAGGACATATCATTGGTAATCATTCATGGAAGCACCCTGATTTTACAACTGTTAGTGATGAACGTTTAAAACAGGAGTTGGAGTCAGTCAAGAAAAAAACCGAGGAGTTAACAGATCAACGAGGTATGAGTTTCTTACGTCCGCCTCGAGGTATCTTTAGTGAACGAACATTAGCAATATCAGAACAGCTCGGTTATCATAATGTTTTTTGGTCATTAGCATTCATTGACTGGCATATTGATCAACAGAAAGGCTGGAAGTATGCGTATGATAACATCATGAAGCAAATTCATCCTGGTGCAGTCATCCTTTTACATGCAGTATCAAAAGATAATACTGAAGCACTTGGAAAGGTGATAGACGATCTTCGTGAACAAGGGTATTCTTTTGAAAGTTTAGATACACTCATTATGGAAAAGGTGTTATTAGATCCAATTATTTTTGAAAGATAACATAGTAAACGTAGAATACTTTCTTTTTTAGACATAATTTCATTTAATACTTTTGTAAGATTTTTGTTATTGTTTGATAAGGTTCATCCGCGATTATAGTATTGTACAAAAAAAAGAAAGGGTGAACGAAATTATGAATAAAAAAAGTCTGTTTTTTACAGGTGTTGGTATCGTAGCAGTATTAATAGGGTGGTGGTTATTGTCACCATTGTTTATAGATAAGCAAGTGAATGAGCCGTTACCTGGGTCTGCAAACGCATCGGGTGAACATGGAGAGATGATGGATGATAAAGAAGACATGGGTTCTGATGAAGAAGCGATGAAAGATGATATGGAAGAAACAATGGAAGATGAAGATAAGGAAGGCATGTCTGATATGGAAGAAACAATGGAAGATGAGGATATGGAGGGCATGTCTGATAAAGACGAAATGAGTGATGATAACTCTGAAGAAGCAATGGACAAGGATAAAGAAATGTCTAATGAATCTTACGCTGGAACATTTGTTGAAGTTGATAATGAGCATAATATTAGCGGGAATGCATTCACTGTCACAGCAGATGATAAAATGTATATACGCTTTGAACAATTCTCGGTAACGAACGGTCCCGATCTTAAAGTTTATTTAACTAAAGAAGGCCAGCCTACGAGTGAGGGTATTGATTTAGGGAAATTAAAAGGCAATCAAGGTGATCAAAACTATGAAATCCCTGAAGGTGTAGATTTAAGTGAATATAACAAAGTAGTCGTTTGGTGTCGTGCGTTTGATGTTGATTTCGGCTACGCAATGCTTGAAAAGCAATAATATCCACTCTCGTGGTACAATACGAGAAAAGGGGTAAGAGGTGGATAGTGGATGTCACAGAAAATCTTAGTTGTTGATGATGAGTCCAACATAACAGATGTATCAAAACGTTACTTAGAGCGGGAAGGCTATGACGTTATATTAGCATCAAATGGAGAAGAAGGCATAGCGCTTTGGCGAAGCCACAAACCGGATTTGATTGTCCTCGATGTGATGATGCCAAAAAAAGATGGCTGGGAAGTGTGTGAAGAAATTAGAAATGAGGACGATGTACCCATCATTATGCTAACTGCAAGAGGAGAAGAGATGGATCGACTCATGGGACTGACGCTAGGGGCAGATGATTATATGACGAAGCCATTCAGTCCCCGTGAGCTCGTATTGCGGGTGAAAGCTATCTTTCGTAGGATTCATGTAGGTAGTAAGAAGTCAACTGAGAAATCGACAACGACTACGCTTAAATTTGATGGCTTAGAAATTGATTCTGAAATGCGAAAAGTGGTAGCGTCTAATAATAATATTGAATTAACAGTTAAAGAATTTGACATGTTGTTTTTGCTTGCAAGCCACCCAAATCAAGTGTTTTCAAGGAGCCAACTTTTAGATAAAATATGGGACATTGATTTCTTTGGCGATACAACTACAGTCACTGTTCATATTAGAAGACTTCGTGAAAAAATAGAACAGAATCCATCAGAACCTACCTTTCTTCAAACTGTATGGGGTATAGGATATAAGTTTACTGGGCGTGAATTGTCATGAAGATGCGCACACAACTACTAATTGCTAATGCACTAAGTATTATTATCATATTAATATTCCTTACGATAAGCTATGTTCGAATGCTACTCCCTAATGAGGCGATTGAGCTTTTAACGATTGTCACCGTTGCTGCGGGAATTTTATCGTTTTTTATTCACGGCTTGTTAATTAGACCAATTGAAAAAGCAATAACTCTTATTAGATTAGAATCAAAAAAGATTGCAGAGGGTAAATTTGAAGGTAAAGTTTCCTCAATAGGTCCTAAAGAATTTCAGCAGTTAGCAGAGCATTTTAATGAAATGAGCAGCAAGCTTGAGGAGAGCTTTACAAAAATCAAACAAGCTGAAGCATCGAGAAAAGAACTTGTTGCAAATATTTCACATGACTTACGTACTCCATTGGCTTCAATTCAATCGTTTGTTGAAGCCCTGCAGGATGATGTTATTGAAGATAAACAAACGTTTGATCAATATTTAAAAACAATACGTCTTGAAACGAAAAGACTCGATCATCTGATTAATGATTTATTTCAACTTTCTCAGCTTGAGGCAGGTACTGAGGCATTTGATCCTACCCGATATCACTTAGATAGCTTAATAGTTGAAACACTTCAAAATCAATACTTTCAAATTGAAGAACACGGCTTGAAGATATCGGTTCAAATACCAGACAAGCTTTCGCCGTTAATGATTATGCCCGAAAAAATAAAGCGAGTGCTTATTAATTTTATACAAAATGCAATACGGTATGCTCCGAGAGGAAGTCAGCTAGAAATTGAAGTGAAGGAAAGTGTAGATTGTGTTAAGGTCAGTGTTACTGACGAAGGAGAAGGTATCCACGAATCAGAGCTTCCACATATTTTTGAACGGTTTTATCGAGTTGAAAAATCACGTAACAAAGCTCATGGCGGTGCTGGATTAGGATTAGCAATATCAAAATCTATTATAGATTTACATGGCGGAGAAATTGGTGTGCAAAGTAAACAAGGTGAAGGAAGTAGATTTTATTTTACACTCCCCAAACAGCATAAATAGTGAACGACAGGCGACCTTACACCTGTCGTTTTGTTATAAGTTCTTAAAGTCACAAATTATTTCAAGAAATTTTTCTTTTTCTTCTATAAAAGGAAAGTGATTGCTTAAGTCGAATATGTATAAAGTCGAATTTGTTAAGCATTTACTTATTTCTTCTGAAAAGATTAAAGGACATTGTGTATCATAACGCCCACAAAAAACAAAAGTTGGAATTGTGATTAGTTTTAATTCATTACGTATGTCATAATCCGGAATCTCTTTGAATGAAAAATAGTCCAACCTTCTTTGGACAACTTGACCACTACTAGGTTTTGTAAAGTATTCATCACGTCTTTCGATATTAAATAAAGACATATTCGTCCATTCTTTATTGGCCACTTTACGTTCATCAATCGTGGATGTAGGAGACTTAAGAATAGAAAAGATACGTTTTAATTTTTTGTTTAAATGACTATGTGGGCAATACATACTGTCTTTGTGCTCAATATACTGATTTGTAGCAGCAGCTCCACCGACCATAAGCTTCTTGATAGAATTGGGGTATATTGTAGTATACATTAGCCCAAGCATTCCACCAGATGAGTGTCCAGCAAAGCACCACCTCTCAATATTTAGCGAGTCCCTAATTGCTTCTAAATCCTTTATTGCTTCTAGCATACTTAATTCTTCTTCTTTCAGTGTAATACTAGAATTACCTGCTTCTTTTAAATTGATTAGAAAGACGGTAAAGTCCTCTACGAAAGTATCTGCAAAGTAATAGCCTAATTCATTAAACTCACTGTATAGATGGGTAATACATATTTGTTCGCCTTTTCCTTGTGTAAACACTTCAAATTGCCCTCGAGGTGTATTAATAAATCGTCTTACCCACATTTAAAACCTTCTAGGTGTGAAATTATTTTTGTTTTGATAAATCAACTTTCGACAAATTCACGATAAAACCCTCTAGTAATTCAATGTTTTATTGTAAAAATAGGTAAAATAAAGTAATCTTATACAATATTATATTGTTAAATTGTGGGAGGGAGAAAAAGGTGAATAAACTGGAGTATAAGGTCGAAAGAATAGAAAATATAGATGACCTACTATTGCTAACAATGAGCGTGAAGTGGAGCTTTACTAGACAACAGTTTGAGCTTTTGTTATCAGTAGGTACTTTCTATGGTCATTACGATAACAACAGACTTATATCCTGTGCAGGAATTTTTCAGTATGAAAATAATCTTGCATCAATTGGTATTGTTTGTGTTCATCCGAGATATCGTCGTATGGGATTGGCGAAACAATTAATGACCATTTGTATACAAGAAGCTAATAAATTAAATTCATCGATCTCACTTGTCTCTTCTCCTGATGGGTTTCCGTTGTACAAATCTCTTGGTTTTAAAGAAATAAGAAATATCCATCGATTGCAGTTAGATAAAAGTAATTTAGCGTTACAAGGAGAGCTTGAGAAGATTGAACAGATGAATATAGAAGATTTAATAGATGTGATTCAGTTGGATAAAGAAGCATTTGGACTTGATCGCAGTGCAATGTATGAACAGCATTTTTATGATATGGAAAGTGGTTTCGTTGTAAGGGGAGATGATCGAAAGCTTGAAGGATTTGGCATGGTGATGAAAGTAGGCAATGCCATCAGAGTTAGTCCGTTGATAGCTAAAGACCCTATAATAGCCAAGCAATTGATATCCTGCATTATTGGACATCACGCATATCCAATCCAAATTGATGTACCTTCAAATCAAGTGGATTTTATAAATGAATTAGAACAGAGGTTTTATTTTAAAAACATACTCTTATCTCCACAAATGATTTTACATGCTACAGATTTACCAAAAAAGCATGACCATATGTATGGAATTTTAAATCCCGCCTTTGGTTAAATTCGTTTTCGTTCTCAGATGACGTCACAACTGTATATTATGAATGCAAAAAACAGGAAACTGTAACAGGTTCCTGTTTTTTGTAATGAGATTAGAATAGTGGCGAATCATCTAGCTGTGAATTATATGATTCCATGAAATGGTTTGTTACATTTACAAAAATGTTTAAAGCTTCCTCAAATGCAGTAATGTTTAAATTGCCATAACTAATTCTTAAATGGTGATATTCTGGATCGTTTGGGTAGCACATCGCTGAAGGTAGGAATGATAGCTCTTGCTTCTGTGCATGTAATAATAAATGTTCTGTGTTTACGTGAGTAGGAAAAGAAATCCACATGACGGGCCCACCTTTAGGAACCGTCCATGTGACACCTTCTACGTTTAAGCTTTTTAGTGCTTGAATAAGGAGGTTCCGTCGATATTTTAATAAAGAGTTTTGTTTCTTAAAATGCTTTTCAAAGTTAAATGTTTGCATAAATCGTGCAAGGATTCGTTGATTTAATAATGGGGAGCCGAGATCTGATACACTTTTAGCAGCCTTTAACTTATTTAATATTTTCCCATCTGCTACGATACAGCCTATCCTAAGACCAGGAGATATTGTTTTACTAAATCCCCTCATATAAATCACATGACCGAACTCATCCATGGATTTGATAGGCTTGGCAGAACCTTCTATACTTAGCTCTGTCCATGGATCGTCTTCAATAACGATTACATTGAAAGCCTGTGCAATTTCTATTAATCTCCTTCTCTTTTTTGGAGGCAGTATTGTCCCCATTGGGTTTTGGAAAGTGGGATTTGTATATATAAGTTTTGGGGAAAACTGTTCACATAAACGTAAAAGCACGTTAACATTTATTCCGTCTTTATTGGTAGGTATCGTCTTAATAGTTACGCCACGGGATTTCAATAAATCAATAATGCCAATATATGTTGGGGCTTCGACCAATACGACATCTCCTTCATTAAGAAAAGTCTTAGCAACTAAATCGAGCCCTTGCTGGACGCCAGTTGAGATGATGATTTGATCAGCGGTTGATGATAAGCCATTATGAGAAAGGTATTCACATATCGTTTCACGTAAAATTTTATCCCCTGGTCCAGGGCCATAAGTAGTTAAAATAGTTGGCTCATCTGTAATGACTTTTTTAGTAACTGCAGTTAATTCTTTTACAGGCAAGAATTCTTCGCTCAAGTTAGCAAGTGATAAGTTATATGTAAGTTGATTAGAAAATGATTTCATCTCCTTCCATGTTTGTGCCCTAGGTAAATAATCAACAATCATATTTTGCCAGTTATGATGAGACATCTCTTCTTTTTGCTCATGTTGTTTTTTTACATAACTCCCCTTACCATGTCTTCTTTCGATTAGTTGTTTTTTTTCAAGTAATTCATATGCTTTTTGAACGGTAACTAAACTAACGTGTAGTTGATCGGCAAGCTTTCGAACAGATGGTAATCTATCGCCTTCTGACATTAAGCCTGTTTTAATACGATCTGATAATGATAGGTATATTTGTTCAGGTAATGAGTGATCAGAATCTTTTGAAAGGGATATATTCAATGTCATCATCCTTTCTTTAACTGTTATATTAAGTGTTTTACTGTTATAGAATATTTATCTTAATATTACCTAAACAAACAGCGATTGGGGAGTGGGTAATATGATTTTATTTAATTATTTATTTATATGTACCATATTCGGAACAACTTTTTTTGCAATAAAGGTAGGTATTGATGCAGGAGTTGCACCTTTTTTTTCTGCATCACTTAGGTTTTTTATTGCTGGAGTAATTGTTATACTGTTTTATAAAATTCGACAAGCTCCATTTCCACCTTTACGTATGATTTTGCAATTAGCCATCATAGGTTTCTTTTTAACATTTGGCACATTTTCAACACTTTATTGGGCAGAACAGCATATCCCTTCAGGTTTAGCTGCTGTATTGTCTGCATTCGGACCGATTATGGTTTTATTATTAAAAAAATATGAAGATAAATCAAAATTTTCACCTATACAAGTGCTTGGTTTAATTGCAAGCTTATGTGGTGTAGGGCTAATAGCTTGGCCAGGTTTGAATGGCGATGTGAATGCGATTTGGATTATTGGTGCCATTGTAGTAATTCTAGGCCAGTTGTTCTACAGCGTTGGAACAATAAGGTCAAAAAAAATAATGTCATCAAGCTCACAGTTTTCCCCGTTTTTATTAAATGGCTTTCAAATGCTTTTCGGAGGTATCATGCTTTTTCTGCTCTCATTAATAATTGAACGACCCAACTTAGCCTCGTTATCCAATGTGACCGTACAGCTATCACTCATATATTTGATTTTCTTTGGTTCAATTTTAGGTCATGGTATTTTTTATTGGCTAGTTGGTAAGACAAATCCCGTTTTTCCTTCTACATGGTTATACGTTTCGCCTATTATTGCGATGATATTAGGTATTACCTTATTAGGTGAAGGAATTTACTTGATTTCTATCTTTGGTTCAATTTTGGTACTTGTTGGAGTATTTTTTACTAACCTAGAAACATTTAAAGAATATTATAAAAAAGGGAGTTTAATTAAAAAAGTAGCTAAAAACATATAGTGGGAAGGGGAGCTAATCTTTATCTTAGGCTGTTTTCGTAATGATAACTTTACTACTAAGAACGTATACATCTAGCTTTCGTAGTAGCTTTTCTACTTAAACATGTGGGTTCGGATAATACCTCTTCTTACTGTCCATACACAGTAAAAATAGCAATAAAGTTTACGAAAGGCTCTTTTCGTAAACTTTGTTGCTATTGTTATAAAATTATTAATATAAAAAGTGGTTTTATATGTTAGTTTTTGTTGCACCGAAGAAAAGATGCCACGAACGTTAGTAATAATCGTATTTAGCTCTAATTACGAAAAGCAGCAATTAATGCGAAAACAGCGTTACGAAAAAAGCCTTAAATTAACTCCGCTTTCAATTGTTGTTTGTTTTTCCTCCAAATAAACAAAGCAAGGGCGGCTGAAATACCATATAAGCTCGATGCTATTAAAAAAGAATACTGTACGCCGAATGTATCTGAGATAACACCCATGATACCTATAGAAATTCCTAGTGTGGCAGATGTTAAGAGTCCTTTTGCAGCAAAAACCTTCGGTAAATGCTTGTCTTCAACGTTTTGCTGAAAGAGAGTTTGTTGAGAAATATCACGTAATTGATATGCAGGCCCATTAATAATACTTAACAATATTAGTACAAGCGGGTTGGTTGTTAATCCAAAAATTAATGTGAAAATGCTAACTACGAATGATCCAATTATCATGCTAGCGATTAGTCGATGACTAACCCACTTTGAAAATGAAACAACGAATAACCCACCTAGAATTGTACCTATATAGTAACTGCCACTAAAGTAGCCCCACCAAGCTTCATCTTTATTTAAAAATTCAATTACGTATACTAGGATGTTTGCTCCAATCCATACACCATTGGCGATTCCTTCTAATATATCCATCGTTGTAATGATTTGCAATGCTGGATTTTTCCATAGTGATACATACCCTTCGCTAATGGCATTGAATGTTGATTTATTTGTTGCATGATTGGTGATCATTTCCTTCTCATCTTTAACGAAATAAAATAAGAAGAATGATAGTAGAGACATGAATAAGGTTAGTTGTAATGAATGCACAACACCTATTTTTACTACGATAATGCCCCCAAGAGTATACCCAAGAACAGTTAATGATTGATTTGTAATGGATAAAAAGCCATTTGCTTTCACTAACTGTTTTTTCAATACGATACGTGGAAGCATAGCAGAGTTTGCAGGACTGATCAGCCCGTCTATAAACGATCTTATAAAAACGAAAATCAATAAGGTCATTATCGAATGAGAAAACATTGAAAAGGTTAAAAGAATTAAAAATAAGATTATCGTATTTACCCCTTTGGATACGAAAATGATTGGCTTTAACCTGAACTTGTCGATAACTACGGGGGCTACAAAACCAGCAAGTAATGTCGATAATACGTCGATTAACGGAAACATGGCGGCCATTGTGGCAGAACCACTTGTTTTAAAAATAAATGTTGTTATCGTCATGACATAAAACACTCTTGAAAATAATCTAGTAGCTTCACTGCTTATATAAAAATAAAAATGATGGCTGAATCGCATCTTAAACACTCCTGTGACAACTGTTAAAGTACTATTGTTTTCGCTTTTATTGTCTTTCAATTTGTATAAGAAATCTCTTCGTTTAGCAGCTATATGTTTTTGTGATTTTTGAAATATAGTTAGTGAAAATATAGTCATAGAGTTACGAAAAGAAGCTTTGATTTCATTTTAATAAATCCTCATAATAATAAATGGGGGGAAGGATGGATTTTTAATTACTACTTTAGAATGAGGAATTAGTGTTTTAATAAATTGTAGATTGGAAAATCAAGCTATTGTTAATGTAGAGCTTGGAATAAGAGGAGACTTTCTAATGGAATTTACAATAATCAATGAACATTTTCAAAAAGCGATGAAAGAAGTAAGTAGGGCTATATCACACAAAACACCTCTTCCTATACTTACAGGAGTTAAAGTGATTGCAAATCAAGACAGTTTAACTCTTATAGGGAGTAATTCTGATATTGTAATAGAAAAAACTATTCCAGCTGTAGTTGATGGCTTACGCATAGTGGATATTTATCAGACAGGCAGTATTGTAATTTCAGCCAAATACTTACATGAAATAGTTAAGAAGTTACCTAATCAAATTCATGTGAAAGCAAATGGTAAACAGACTGTGACTATTCAATCAGCTGACATAATAACTAGCTTAAATGGTATGAATGCAGATGAATATCCTAGCATACCAGAAATGGATGAGAGCCAAGTCGTTACAATATCGGGTAAAGATTTTATTGACATCATTAAACAAACATCATTTGCAGTATCCAAAAATGAATCGAGACCGATATTAACAGGTGTGCTTATGTTATTTCAACAAGGTAGGTTAACTGTTGCAGCGACGAATTCTCATAGACTAGCTCTTAGAGAGCACTTAATTGAATCAAACATCAATAAATCATTCATTGTCCCTAGTTCTTGTTTAAATGAATTAACCAAGTTAATAGATCATGAATCTGATCTAATAGAAATTTATGCAACAGAGAATCATATAGCATTTAGCATGAACAATATTTCCATTTTTTCTAGATTAATTGAAGGTAATTATCCTAGCATTCAAGAGTTAATACCAAAAGGTGCAAAAACAGTTATAACTGTGAACACGAAGCAGCTGCTAAATGGGATAGATAGAGCTAGCTTGTTCGCTAATGAATGGACAAACAATAATATACACCTCGAAATTGTAGATAAGTCAAAATTGAAAATTTCATCAAATTCATCACAAATAGGACAAATAGAAGAAATCCAAAGTGTAAAGACTTTAAGCGGGGAATCGGAGCTAAGCATTTCACTCGATGGCAGCTTTTTAATGGATGCTTTAAGAGTTATAAATGAAGAGGATGTAAGTATCAGCTTTGGGGGTTCGATGAAACCAATTCTTATTGAACCGCTGAGTAATATATCACACTTACATCTTATATCACCAGTGAGAACGTACTAATATATTTCAAAAAAATTATAATTACATATAATGCTATATTTGATTGACAAGATTTATAGGGGAAATTTTGTTATTGAACTATTCAGTGGGGTGATTGCAAATGACTAAGTCTAGCATTTATAGATTCAATAACGTTATTCGAGGTCGCTCTTTGTATTAATTCAAAATGTAGCTATATATTTTTTCATTTTATTTAACTAATGTTGGTCGAACGATTATTTTCAAAACAAAGGAGGAACCTGTTGAAGATTATAGAAACCTTATTTTACTTAACTAGTTTATAAATTCGTGAACAGGAGTGAGTAGGGATGGAAGTAAACCAACTAAAGCGTGGGAAATTAGGACAAACCATTCAAGTACGTTTAGTCTCTAACTTAACAAAATCGCAGGAATATTACCGTGATGTCCTAGGGTGTGAAATTGATGACTGGGGACACGCAAAAAGAGACGGCATGACTATTATTCTCCAACAATCGGAATTTCCTGAGGATGTGAGACCTAACGCTGCATCAAAAAAGCGTTCAGATTATCCAACTGATTGGCAAGGCCCTGAATTCGGATGGGATACGTTTATTCATGTTAGTTGGGATGATTTGGACAGTCTAGTTGAAGAAGTTCGAGGAAATGGTGGAAATATTGCGGTTGAGCCGTTTACTGGCACACACGGCGAGTGGGAGTTTAAAAATACTTGTATCCAAGACCCGGATGGATACAATATCGTTTTAGGTTCAATGCGCAAAATTTAGCCATAAGATAATACTTCCTTGCTCATACTCATGAGAAAAACTTTATATCTATATAGTAACTTATCTATAAGTCTTTTTTTGAAATAGATCAATCAGCAATCTTTGGCTGACCTTATAATATGAATAGCACCTTGCTATAATTTGTCAGAATGGCTAGTATTCATAATGTTTTTGTTTTGAGGCATGTCAAAGTAGGTTAGCTAAAGTCGTTTAAAATAGAAAGGAGTGTAAGAATGAAAAATACTTTTACGTTCGTAAAGTTATCCAGTACCTTATGCAAAGCCTAGTGTCTCAAAGGTGAAACTTTGCATAAGGTGATGTGGCAAATCACCTTAATCATAGAAATTCATTTCTGACACATTTGGTTTTGCACCTTATCATATTTACTAAATAAGGGGCTGCAGAAATGAGTAAACAGACAATTACAGAAAAATTACCTAAAGAATTACTTGTAGAACTTCAAAAGTATGTACCAGGGGAAATCATATATATTCCTAAACCGAAAAAGGATTATCAAAAATGGGGAGTAAACTCTGGCGGCAAAAAGAAAATTGATTATAGGAACATCTTAATTAAAAATGAATTTAACGATGGAAGATCCATTGATCAATTAGCAGACGAGTACTTTCTTTCAACAGAAACAATAAAAAAAATCGTATAAAAAAAATAGTAATTAAAGCACTGGTCATCATTAATATATATTTGATCAGTGCTTTTGTTATGGTGAGTTTAGTGTTAGGTTATTTTTTCTATATTTATAACGCTGATTAAGAATTAAAGTAATGATAGCAAAAAGTTTAATTGAGGTAATCTTAACGATTAAGAGGTGAGTAGATGTATAATATCGAACAAGTTGAGCAATTGTTGAATAATCATTTCAAGCTAAATGTCCGTAAAATATCGAGCTTAGGGTGGAATGATAATATAACATTTTTAATTGAGGCACATGATAATAATAAGTACGTATTTAAACAACATTTAGGAACTAAAACGGCTAACATGATTGAATCAGAGTTGCTATGGCTTAAAGCGATAGCAAAGGATACAAATTTAAATGTCCAAAGAACGATAAAAAATACATATGATGAATTAACAACTTTAGTGTTTGATAAAGTCACAGGCACAAGTTTTTATTGGACACTTCAAGTTTACATTGTAGGTGAAACATTAAAAGGTCAACCTTCTGAAAGTGAAATAGAAAATCTAGCACAATTGATGGTTACTCTACATGAACATTCGATTAATTGGAACATTCCAGATGGATTTGAAAGACCTATCTATGAAACTGAAGATCTTATATCTTCACTTCAACAATTAAAAAAAATGATGTCAATCAGCAAAATGACATCTAACGATTTTGAAATAATTGAAAAAGCTACTAAAGAAATATCCTTAATAATCAAAGCGCAGGACAAAACTAAAGATACATGGGGTCTAATTCATGCGGATCTTCATGAGAGTAACTATGTGTTTTATCAAGGCCAACCTGCCCCAATTGATTTTTCATCATGTGGTTTTGGTTTTTACTTATATGATATAGCAATAACTTTTCTGCATCTCAATCCACAAGGGAGAAAAAAACTTATTTCTTATTATCAAAAAGGAAGAAATCTTCAAGATGACTACATTCAAGTATTGGAGGCATTTTTCTTATGGGCAATAATAAAGAATTTAGCATTTCTTGCTAAAAATCCAAAAGAACACAAAGAGTTTTCCAATATTATCCCATTCTTAGTAAAAAATTGTGTTAAATTCTTACAAGGAGAAAAGTTCATGTTATAGGTGTAATGCTTATCAAATGTTAATAGAGATAGTAGTACGTTAACTTCGTAAACTTTATTGCTACTGTTCTTAAACTGAGATGTCGTATTTGGTGCCACAAAATCTAGTTGTGTACAAAGAACAACAATCTATGCTAAAACAGCCTAGTAGTATTAGCAAAAATAAGAGAATAAAAATGGTTCACTCGCTCCGACAAAATGGAGAAAATCTGAAATAAAGATAATCTTCTTCTACCGTTTTAGGAACATTTTGCTGGAGAACCTTTGTGTATAAGTTAAATATTTACTACTATAAAACCCTTTCGGTATAATTTATCTAGGTTGGTAAATTAAACAATGTAATTCTTTATTTTTAAGTTAATTACAAAAAGCTCACTTCTACCTGATGCACGTGGTAGAAATCGCAAAATATTTGGCTAAAAAGTACTTTAAAGACAAGAAGGTTTAGTTAAATAGAAAACTATAATAAAAACTAATGTGGAGAGAGTAAATGTGATGTGGAAAAGCTTTCTATAGCGAAAAAATAAGTATTCGATTATACGTGTAAACTCATAAATGAAAGGGTGAGGGTACTGGATATTTCATACATACCTCCTTCAAGACGCTTGAGAGAATTTATAGATTGTTATTGGATATGGGAATCTAACAATGGCAATCAACAAATCAAGTTGCCTAGAGTTTTACCTAGTATCAATATCGAGATGATCTTTCACTATCAGTCTCCTACTATATTTATTAACCATAAAAAAATCCCATCTAAGCTTCCTGATGCCCATGTAGTTGGTATACAAAAAAGTTATATAGATTTACATGCAACAGGAAAAATAGGTATGATAGCTGTTCGTTTTCTACCAGGATCATTTCATCATTTTTGTAATGAAACCATGGCAAATTTTACAAATAATTTAAATAGTATTACAGAAATTTGGGGTAAATTAGGAGACGAATTACAGTATCAAATTAAAGATTCTTCAACGTTAAAGCAGAAGGTCGAAATTATAGAGAAGTATTTATTATTGCTATTAAACTATTATCACAAGGATACTGATCACCAAAAAATCCAAGCATATGTAATCGATAAATTAACTTATCCTAGCAGTATTACAACGATTAAAAACCTATGTAATGAAATAAATGTTAGTGAGAGGCAGCTGCAAAGAATCTTCCATGAATCGATTGGGGTAAGTCCTACATTTTATCGAAAACTCTCTACATTTGCTGAAACTTCTCAAAAGATATGCTTATACGAAGGACAAAAGTATCTAGACATCATACATGAAGGTGGATACTACGATCAATCTCATTTCATTAATGTTTTTAAACAATTTTCAGGTCTAAGCCCTCTCTCAGTCTTAACAAAAGAATTTATGTCGTATTTTTACAATACAAAAACTCCCCATGCATCTAAAATATGCACAAACTAACATTATTGGGGGAATTATAATGAAGCTTTGGAAACTGAGTGGGATATTGCTGATTGGAACAGGAATTTTACACACCATTGTGGGTTTAATTATTGGGTGGGGTGTACTAGCAGAAATCGTTAGAGAAGGTATTTTTAATACTGTGGGGACACAATATGATCGTAATGCAGTAGTATGGTTTTTATTATGTGGGGTATTTTGGATTATGATTGGTCAATTCATTCATTTATATGTGAAGGAAAAACAACAGCCAATACCTCATTTCATTGGCTGGTATTTTCTTGTTATTGGGATTTTAGGAGTATTCATATCTCCTGTGTCCGGTTTTTGGCTATTTATTCCTCAAGCTTTAATTATAATTTATGCAGATAAAATATTTATTAACAATTCTAGAAACTAGCAGTTTACCATTCTAACAAACGATCTAGCGGATTAATTGCATAGAGATGATTAAAAATTCAAATAAATAAGTGGAAATTAAGGAGAAAATAACATGTTTGATTACTACGGAGAACTTTGTACAAAAGTGTATGAAAGTGATAAATCCTTTTCTGAGGGGAAAGAACTTGAGTTTTATCTCTCCTTTGTTAAAGATAAAAGCATGAAAGTGTTAGAGCCAATGTGCGGAAACGGAAGGATGCTAATCCCCTTTATGCAAAAAGGGATTGATATTGAAGGATTTGACATTTCAGAAGATATGCTAAGAGTATGTAAGGAAAAAGGCGAACAATTGAACCTTAAACCATTTGTATTCCATGACAAAATAGAAGAATTTAAAGGAGATAAACAGTATGACATGATTATGATTCCTTTTGGTTCTTTTTCACTTTTACCTGATAGTTTAGTAAAAGATAGTCTTCAAAATATGAAATCTGTTTTAAATGAAAATGGTAAATTATTATTAACTATAATGACAAAAAATAGTGAAATTGAAGAGTTTCATGAATGGATTGAAACAAATAGGAAGCATTTTAAAAATGAAACGATAGTAGAAAATAGAAAAGCTTATTATGACAAGGAAAATAAACTGTTGAATATTAAATTGAAATATCAATCAGTCCAAGATGGACAAATTGAAAAAACTGAAATAATGGACTTCTCGATTCGACTGTATGAGTTGGAAGGATTTAGAAACACACTTAAATCTTATGGTTTTCAAAATATTGTTATTCATGACATCAAAGATGGATATGGGAAAGGAAGTTCGTTTCAAGTATTTGAGTGCACTATTTAAATGTTTATTCTCGTTGTTTAGAAAAAGCAATAATAAATGAGGTGTTGAAATGGAAAGAGATAATAGACTAAAAGAACAATTACTTGAACTTGAAGAGAAGTTGTTAAAGCCAGAAATTCGTGCATCTAAAAATGAATTAAAAAAATTGCTATCTGAGAATTTTTTTGAATTTGGAAGTTCAGGAAGAGTCTTGTATAAGAATGAGGATATTAGTGACGATGGAATAGGGGCAGTTAAGATGACGTTGAGTGACTTTAATATACATCCATTGTCTCAGGATGTAGTGTTAACAACTTACCGAATATATAACGAAGAAAGCAAACAACATACTTTGCGTAGTTCAATATGGAAATATAATAATGGTAGCTGGCAAATGTTTTTTCATCAAGGAACAAAGACGAATTGATAATTCATGCTGGCGCAAAAAAAGATAAGCGTCCTGATTTTGGGCCATATTCTAGAATGAAGTTGCTATTGAAAAATAATTACCCCAATTGAAGCCTTAATGATGATATAGAAAGGAAGCAGTAGGATGGTCAAAAAAATATATATTGTTAGACATTGTGAAGCACAAGGGCAACCTTCAGAATCACACTTAACTAACAAAGGATTCGAACAAGCGAGACTTTTGTCAAATTTTTTTTCTGACAAGAAAATAGATCGAATCATATCAAGCTCATTTATTCGAGCGATTCAATCAATAGAACCATTAAGTGTGCATATAAACGTAACAGTTGAAATCGACCAACGGCTAACAGAAAGAATATTAAGTGAAGAAAATTTAGCTGATTGGCTTGAGAAATTAAAACGAACTTATGATGATTTAGATGCAAAATATAAAGGGGGAGAATCGAGTCGAGAAGCGATGAATCGTATTTCATGTGTTGTAAATGAAATCTTTAATAGTCATTTTGAAAGTACTATTATTGTTACTCATGGAAATATCATGTCATTATTGCTGAAAAAGTATAATCATCATTTTGGTTTTGACGAATGGAAGAGTTTGAGTAACCCTGATGTATATTTATTAACTAGTAAAGATAGGGCAATTAGTATAGAAAGAGTATGGCAAGAAGGTGAGATTAATGAAATTTGAGCAATGTAATAGGGTTAACGTATTAATGTCATCGTACAATAAACCATGGTTTATTGCTGGTGGCTGGGCAATAGATTTATTTATTGGAAAACAAACAAGACCCCATCATGACTTAGAAATAGCCATCTTTCGAAAGGACTAACTTCACTTAAAAGATTATTTTCAAGACTGGGACTTTAACAAAGTTAGCAACGGCACGTTTTACAGATGGGAAAATGAATTGTTGCAGCTACCAGTACACGAAATTCATGCTGAACATAAATACAATGGCCAGCAAATAGAGATTCTTTTGAATGAGACTGATAATGACAAATGGCTATTTAGAAGAGATGCGGTAATTACACATCCAGTCGAGGGTATTTGGAGCTATTCTGCTTCACGTATTCCTTTCCTTAATCCCGAGATTGTGCTTCTATATAAAGTGAAAAATACGAGAGAGAAAGATCATCAAGATTTTTTTGCAGCTTTACCTAACCTTAATGAAAATCAAATTGAATGGCTTCGTCATGCAATTCAAATTTATAGTCCGGAACATACATGGCTGGAATTTCTTTAAGACTCGGAAGGGAGTAATTATGGTTTGATGAAAAGATTTGTTGTGGCAATTATTCTTTCTTATGTTATTTTAAGTGTACCGAATATATTAGGTTTTGGTTATGAAATTGATTGGGTGCCAGAAGTCTCTACAATAACAAAAATCATTACATACATACGAGAAGGCTTAGTTTATGGCTTCATGTACAAATTACTTATATCGATATTAATAGCCGTGTTGAGTAGCCTCTATGTTAAGAGGTAGAAAGTAACATGTTGGTATTTATTTACTTTTAGATCTCTTATTCTTAAAGCTGTTCTATTGTCATACATTTTATACAAACTTTATAGCTGAATGAGGATAAGCTTGGTGTATGAAGCCCTTTGTTTATCAAATGAAAGGGGAAGATTATATGAAACTGCAGCCTTTCACGAAAAAATGGCTCCTATCAACCTTTGTTTTGCTAATGTTAGTAATAATAGTAATACCACTTTTATGGTGGAATATGCGATCATCATTACCAAGTGGCTTGTATGTTGAAAAACAAGTGGGTTCCGTTGGAGTAGAAATGGGTGAACATGAATGGGGGTTAGAGTTTGCCTTACCTGTCCAATGGAAAAAAGCATCCCCTTGGGAGGATATACCTATTTTAGATGAAATTACTTTGTTGAATTCGTACGGGGATATCATAGCATCGGTACGAGGAAAGTTCCCTTTAAAGGTAGAGGTTAATAAAGATAATTTGTTAACTGAGCGATTAATAAGTGGAGAAATAGAATTAAGTATTAATGGAGAACGGATTTTGGATGATAGAGGATTTACATTAAGAACACCATTGTCTAGCACAATACAAGCTTCTTATTTTCCACACGAGTTGAGGTTATCATTTAATGGAGAACAAATGATTTTCCCTATGAAGGGGAGCTATAAGATTTTTCCGATTATAGAAACGATGACAGATTATAGACCAAGTGCTTGGCATGTGGAGGGTATGATGGTGCATCAAGATGAAGGGTCTAATATAACTAAGGGATATATAGTCAAATTACAAGGGCCAAAAGGTTCCACACTCAAGGATATTTTATTTTGGCTTCCAGGGATGACGAATGAATATTATAGTAATCATGTGTTATATTCACTTGATGAAAATTGGGATCGATATGATTTTGATCAATTTGAGGGAGAACCGTTGTCCTTAGCGCTAACCATTAAGTCTAATAACTTGCTCGTTTATTTTCCTATTACAGATGAGATACGGACAAATATAAATAAAACAATCGTTCATGTAAGACCGTACTTTACCTTTTTGGATGAAGATAATATTGAATATTACACAGGTGGTTCTGGTAGTGTTGGTCCATTTGAAGACGGCATAAGTAAAGAAGAATTGCTTATAGCTCCACAGAACTAGTGAAAGAATATATTATATAATTTTAATTTTAAATATTTTGCAATTAATATGTAAAGTTTAATTGGAAGTCTAAAGGTAAAGTCATCAGGTGGAAGCTTACTCCACCTATTGACTTTAGTTTGTAACCTCTACAACCTTCAAAATTGAGAAGTGATGTGGTGCTAGAGGTAGGATGGCATGGCTTGCTTCAGCCGCAAACTCCTCTTCTGTCCATAAATTAATGAGTTTTTTATTTTTTATATCAATTGGTAGCTCCACGTCAATGTTATTCTGTGAATTATTAATAACGAAGAATATTTCTTCTTTATGAGACGTTCTTTTATAAATGATATGGTTCGTTTCATCATTTGTGTCGACAAAATGAAAGGTACTATTTTTACTAAAGATAGCTTCAGTCTTATATATATGAATTAGTTTTTTTAGGAAATCAAATAAATCTGTATTTTGTTTGTCTTTTTCCCAAATCATACAGTTACGACATCCTGGATCTTGTCCACCTGTCATTCCTATTTCATCTCCATAATAAATGCAAGGTGACCCTGGAAATGAAAGTTGAAACAAGTATAGGAGCTTTAAACGTTCTATATCATTTTCGCATTCTGTCAATATTCTTGGTGTATCGTGACTTCCTAGTAAATTGAATTGTACCTCTGATACATTTAGTGGATACGAGTGATATACTTGAGAAATCGCATTCGCAAACTGTGTTGCTGTTACAATCTTCTTTGCGAAAAATTGTAAAGCTGTATGTGTGAACGGATAGTTCATAACTGCATCGAATTGATCACCTTCTAGCCAAGGCATTGAATCATGCCATATCTCACCAAGAATATAAACCTCAGGGTTGATTGATTTAACAGCGGAACGAAACTTTTTCCAAAACTGATGATCAATCTCATTTGCCACATCTAAACGCCACCCATCAATACCGAATTCACGTACCCAGTAACGGCCAACATCTAGTAAATAATTTTTCACTTCCTGATTTTGGGTGTTTAGCTTAGGCATTGTCTCCACAAACCCAAATGTATCATAATTTGGTGCAGGAGAAGTTTGTACAGGGAACTCTTTTATATGAAACCAATTTTTATACCGTGATTTTTCTCCATGCTTTATGACGTCTTGAAATTGTGGGAAATAGTAGCCACTATGATTGAACACAGCGTCAAGCATGACTTTAATCCCATGTTGATGACATGTGTTTACTAGTTTCTTGAATGTTTCTTTATCACCAAAGTGAGGGTCAATTTCCATGTAATTGATTGTGTCATATTTATGGTTTGAAAATGCCTTAAATATTGGTGTGAAGTATAAACCAGTTATACCCAAATCAACTAAATGAGGAATGTGGTTAATAATTCCCTCGAAATCACCTCCGAAGAAATTTGTTGAAGTAGCTTCTTCACTTCCCCAAGGTAATGTGTTTGGAGGGTTGGTCTCAGCATTTCCATTAGCAAATCTTTCTGGGAATATTTGATACCACACTGTTTTCTTCACCCATGCTGGAGCTTTAAATACATCATTGTGATGTAGAAAAGGGAAACAAAAATAATATGTAATATCATCTACAAGTATATGATTGAAAAATCCCTTTTCTGTATAAACGATCGTTTCATCTCCTGAAGTTAGTTCAAACCCATAGCGTAATCGACGAAACTGTGGTTGAATGACAACAAACCAGTAGTCAAATAAGGAATCACTTCCTTCTTTTTTCATGGAAGTTTGGCTTGTTTGCCAATTGTTTTCCTTCCAATCATATGGATCTCCATGAATGAGCTTGATGTTATCAATATTATTTTTCTTTGTACGTAAGCGTATATGCATTGTCTTTTCATCGTATGCATAAGCGTAATTGTCTTTTGGTCTATGGTAAATAGCTTCTATGATCATAGTAATACCTCCCTGAAATGAGGAACCGTTTGCACTATTTTATCAATATGGTAGTTGAAGTGTAATTAGAAGTCAATATTCGAAAGTGTGAATCTTTGAAAATATGTAAAAAAAGTATTGAAAAGAAGAATAATAAATATATAATAGAGATGACAAATAGTATGGAACCGTTTTCTTATTTTATGAAGATGGTTTATTTTTATACTTATTTGCGCAAACGTTTGCATAATATGATCATTTATGAGGAGGTACAAGCAATGAAGAAGGTATTCTTTCTTAGTGTGATGGCAATTTTCCTTATTGGTATGTTAGCAGCTTGTGGACCCCAAGAAGCGGTAGACCAATCATCTAGTGAAAATAATAGGGATACCGAAACAAATGGTGAAATGCCAGTAAAACCAGCAAAGCTCATCGTATGGGAGGATAAAGAGAAAGGCACAGCAATGGAAGAAGCCATTAAAAGCTTCGAAGCAGAATATGGTATTAAAGTAGAGTATAAAGAAGTGGAGATGGCTACGAATCAAAGAGATCAATTACGTTTAGATGGTCCTGCTGGGACTGGTCCAGACGTTATCACAGTGCCACATGATCAAATTGGTCAATTAGTTACTGAAGGTTTAATTCAAGAAATAAAGGTAGAACAAAGTATATTAGACACCTTCACAGAATCCTCAGTTACAGCTCAAATGTTTAACGGCAAGCTGTACGGTTTACCGAAAGCAACTGAAACACCTGTTTTTATTTATAACAAAGCACTAATGGAAGAAGCGCCACAATCATTTGATGAGTTATTCAAAATTGCAAAAGGCTTTGATAATAAAGATGAATTTGGCTTTTTAGCATTATGGGACAACTTTTATTTTGCCCACGGTGTATTAGGAGGGCACGGTGGTTACGTATTTCAGAATAATGAAGGCAGGCTAGACCGAAATGATATTGGCTTAAGTAATGAAGGTTCAGTAGCTGGAGGACAATATATTCAGCAATGGTATAAAGACATTTTTCCTAAAGGGATCATTGGTGAGTCGGGTGGCTCAATGATGGATGGATTATTCAATGAAGGAAAAGTTGCATCTGTTATGAATGGGCCTTGGGCATTTCAAGGTATGACTGATGCAGGAATTGATTTTGGTGTAGCACCATTACCAACTTTACCGAATGGTGAACAAGTTAGAACATTTATGGGTGTTAAGGGGTGGCAAGTAACTTCATTTACAAAGCACCCAGAATGGTCAACGAAATTGGTTGAACATTTAACGAATGAAGAGAATGCAAAAATTCGTTTTGAATTAACACAAGAAATACCTCCTGTTAAGTCCTTAATAGAAGACCCTATTATTGCGGATAATGAAGCTGCAAATGCAGTCGCTATTCAATCTCAATATGCTATTCCAATGCCTAATATTCCGGAAATGGCTGAGGTTTGGGGACCGATGGCAACTGCATTACAGTTGGTTGCAAATCAAAAAGTAGATCCAAAATCAGCACTAGATGAAGCGGTAAATACGATAACAACAAATATTGAAACAAATCATCCAAATGAATAAATAATTGTAAGCAGTCTCCCATCAAAGGGGAGACTGCTCATGTGAATAATGGGCATCAATTAAGATTTCTTACATAAGGAATTTGGGAAGGAGCTAGAGTATGTGATGGAATCTACTCCATATCAATCGAATCATAGGAAAGTTGCAGTTGTCTTATCATTGATACCTGGTGTTGGCCAATTGTATAATCGGCAATTTTTGAAAGGTGTTTTATTTCTTGTTTTAACTGTATCTTTCTTTATCGTATTTAAAGATCTACTGAATATGGGCCTATGGGGAATCGTTACGTTAGGTGAAAAACTACCACGAGATCACTCTATTTTCCTGTTAGTTGAAGGTATTTTAGCAGTAATAATTATTATATTAGGGGCAGGGTTTTTTATATTTAATCTTGTTGATGCTTATAAGACTGGACTTAAAAGGGATATAGGTGAAAAATTAAACACACTTCGTGAGCAATACCATAATCTCATAGACAATGGGTTTCCGTATTTAATGATATCACCGGGGTTTTTATTACTACTATTTGTTGTCATTTTTCCAATAATATTCGTCGTTCTTTTGTCTTTTACGAACTACGATTTATACCATTCTCCTCCTGCGAAGCTAGTAGATTGGGTTGGTATACAAAATTTTATTGATATTTTTAAAGTTCCTATTTGGAGAAATACATTTTTCTCTGTATTAGCTTGGACAATTATTTGGACATTTGGTGCTACAACATTTCAAGTTGTTTTAGGTATTTTTTTGGCCATTATTGTAAATCAAAAAGATATAAAGGGTAAAGCAATCATACGGACGGTTTTTATACTACCGTGGGCAGTACCCGCATTCGTTTCAATTCTAGTCTTTGCTGGGATGTTCAATGAATCGTTTGGAACGATTAATCGTGATATTTTAGCAGCCTTTGGTATAGATCATATTCCTTGGATGACAGAGCCGTTGTGGACGCGAATTGCATTAATCCTTATTCAAACATGGCTAGGATTTCCATTTATCTTTGCGATGACGACTGGTGTATTACAATCAATTTCGAATGAACTGTATGAAGCTGCAACTGTTGATGGTGCTTCCAGTTGGGGGCAATTCAGCAAGATTACATTACCGTTAGTGCTTTATTCAACAGCTCCAATATTAATTACTCAATATACTTTTAACTTTAACAATTTTAACGTCATTTTCTTGTTTAACGGTGGAGGTCCTGCAGTTTCGGGTCAAAATGCGGGTGGTACAGACATATTAATTTCTTGGATTTATAAGTTAACCATGACATCTGCACAATATTCAAAAGCTGCAGCGATAACGATGATATTATCTTTGATTGTTATTACGGTTGCCTTATGGCAATTTAGAAGAACAAAATCTTTCCAAGAAGAGGATATGATGTAATATGAACATAAAACATCAAAAAAAAATAAGACTAATATTATCCTATCTAGTTGTACTAATCATGACCGTCATTATTTTTTACCCAATATTATGGATTATTGGTTCGTCATTAAACCCAGGTATGAGCTTATCTGGCTCATCAATCATTCCAGAAAATGCAACGTTAGATCATTATCGTTACTTGTTTGATTCAGAACAAAGTGATTACTTGAAGTGGTATTGGAATTCAGTAAAGATTTCTACTTTAACAATGGCTTTTTCAGTGTTAATGGTAAGTATAACTGCGTATTCTTTTTCTAGATATCGTTTTGTCGGTCGCAAGAACGGCTTATTAGCATTTTTAATACTACAGATGATACCAAATTTTGCCGCACTTATCGCTATATTTGTTTTAGCGCTTGTCACGAATTTATTAGATACACATTTAGGGCTCATTCTCGTTTATGTTGGTGGCCAAATTCCAATGAATACTTGGCTCATGAAGGGATACTTAGATACGATTCCAAAGGATCTTGATGAGTCGGCAAAAATTGATGGAGCAAGCCATTTAAGAATTTTCTTTCAAATTATTCTACCTCTAGCTAAACCAATAATTGCTGTAGTGGCATTGTTTACATTCATTGCTCCATTTGCTGATTTCATTATGGCTAGCGTGCTGCTACGAAGTGAAGAAAAATTTACATTGGCAGTGGGACTATACAATATGGTAGCTAAACAGTTCGGGAATGAATTTACGAAATTTGCTGCTGGGTCAGTATTAATTGCGATACCTATTTCAGTTCTATTTCTATCGTTTCAAAAGTATTTTGTTTCTGGCTTAACAGCTGGTGGAACAAAAGGATAAATATCGAATAGTCACTTATCAAATAGGAGGGTATAACATGTTAGATGATAGCAGCTTTGCGATACATCCTGGACAAAATGAAAAACATACTAAGGTGAGTTATCGTGATATAAGTTCAATAGTAAGAATGAGTAAAGAAGGCAATGTGTATAGCTATTTTTGTGAAGTAGGTAGCGTTGCACTTCAATTTTTTCGTGAGGATATCGTTCGAATCGTAATGAATGTTGATAACAACTTATCTATGAAGTCTAGTGTAGCCATTGTGAAAAAACCAGAAGAGGTAGAAGTCAAGACGGAAGAGACTGAGGGGTGTTTTATATTAAGTACGAACACTTTGAAAGTAGAAATCTCAAAGTCGCCACTCCGCATCAATATATTTGATACACAAGGTGAGCTTATTGTTGGAGAAGGAGCAAGGGGCCTTGGCTTGAACGAAAAAGGAGATGTCATTTGTCATAAAATGATGAGTGAACATGACCATTTTTACGGCTTCGGTGAAAAAACAGGCTTTTTAGATAAACGTGGTGAAAAAATGACAATGTGGAATAGCGATGTATACGCACCACATAACCCTGAAACGAACGCTTTATATCAATCTATTCCTTATTTTATGACCTTACGAGGTGGGAGAGCGCACGGGTTATTTTTTGATAGTACGTGGGAAACAACCTTTGATTTTCAAACTAAAACGGATAGTTATACATTTTCAGCTGCGGGAGGTCAAATCGATTATTATGCAATGGCTGGGCCAACACCTAAGGATGTAATTAATCAATATAGTGAATTAATTGGAAGAATGCCACTTCCTCCTAAGTGGGCACTCGGTTATCATCAATCTCGTTACAGCTATGAATCTGAACAAGAAGTTCGTCATATTGCAAAGACATTTTCAGATAAAAAAATTCCAGTTGATGTGATTTATTTAGATATACACTATATGGATGAATACCGGGTGTTTACTTTTGATAAATTACAATTTCCAACACCAGCAAAAATGATTCAAGACCTTAAAGAGGTAGGGATTCGACTTGTACCAATTGTTGATCCTGGAGTGAAAGAGGATGCTGAATATGAAATTTATCAAGAGGGAATACGTGGAGATCATTTTTGCAAATATATAGAAGGTAACATCTACTTTGGTGAGGTTTGGCCTGGTAATAGCGCATTTCCTGACTTTACTTCTAGCAGCGTTCGGAAATGGTGGGGAGCAAAACATTCCTACTATAGTGATATAGGTATAGAAGGTATTTGGAATGACATGAATGAACCAGCTGTTTTTAATGAAACAAAGACAATGGATGTAAAAGTCATGCACGATAATGACAATGACCCACGTACTCACCGTGAGCTTCATAATATATATGGATTTATGATGGGTAAAGCAACCTATGAAGGAATGAAGGGTCATCTAAATGGAAAACGTCCATTTTTATTAACGAGGGCAGGATATGCTGGTATTCAACGGTACGCTGCTGTTTGGACAGGGGATAATCGTAGTTTTTGGGAGCATTTACAAATGGCATTACCTATGTGTATGAATTTAGGTCTTTCTGGAGTTGCTTTTACAGGCCCAGATGTGGGCGGGTTTGCACACGATTCTAATGGGGAGTTATTAACGAGATGGACACAAGTCGGTGCGTTTACACCTTATTTCAGAAATCATAGTGCAATGGGTACTGTAAGGCAAGAACCGTGGTCCTTCGGCGAAAAGTATGAAAAAATTATTAAAAAGTATATTGAGTTACGCTATCAATGGCTGCCACAAATATATTCATTATTTGAAGAAGCTTCACGTACAGGGGTGCCTGTGATGAGACCACTATTAATGGAGTATCCAGAAGATGAAAATACGTACAATTTATCTGATCAGTTTATGATAGGTGATAATGTTATTGTTGCACCTATTTTACAGCCTACGACGCAACATCGAGTCATTTATCTGCCTAAAGGAAGCTGGGTCAATTATTGGACAGATGAGCTTGTAGTTGGTGGTAAGCATCAGCTTATAGAGGCTGATTTGGAGACATTGCCAATTTTTATTAAGCAGGGAACAATCGTTGCGCATGGAGATATTAAGCTATCTACCGACATAGCAGACGTTAACCGAACCTTACATTTGTATGTTGGAGATACAAACACTACTAATACGTACTCACTATATGAAGATGATGGGTCAACATTTGCTTACAAAGAGGGCAAATATTTATATAAAACCTTTACGGTTCATTGTAACTCTAATAAGGTAGAAATCGCTGTGAAGGATGAAGGTCAATATATTCCTGATTGGCAAGAATTAATTGTAGTGGTCCATGGAGCAAATAGCCAGCTTCAACTGATGGTAAATGGTGAAATTGTTAAAAATAAATCATATGATAACATTTCGAAAAAAATGCTTTTCTCTATATAGCTGTTAAAAAATACTCACAAACTAATAAGTGGATGTAGTAAAATGATTATGTCTTAAATTAATTTAAAGCAGTGTTTTCTTGTGAAACCAATTGAAAGAGGAGTGGGAAAATGGTAGTTACAATAAAAGATGTAGCAAAGCATGCAAATGTTGCTCCGTCAACAGTTTCAAGGGTAATTGCCAACCACCCTCGAATTAGTGATAAAACGAAAGAACGAGTGCGCGCAGCAATGAAGGAATTAGGCTATCACCCAAATTTTAATGCGCGAAGCTTAGCGAATAACTCTACTAGAGCGATCGGCTTAGTAATGCCTAGTACTGCTGATAAAGCGTTACAAAATCCTTTTTTTCCTGAAGTCATTCGTGGAATTAGCGCTGCTGCCCATGTGAAACAATATGCGTTACACATATCAACAGGCGGAACCGATGACGAAAAGCTCGAAGGTGTCATGCAAATGGTACAGGGAAGACGTGTTGATGGCATCATCCTCTTATATTCTCGCGTGGATGATGAAGTATTACAATATTTGCGTGACAAGGATTTTCCTTTTGTAGTTATAGGCAAGCCTTTTACAAATGTTGAGGATATTACTCATATTGATAATAATAATTTTCGAGCTGCAAAAGAAGTAACAGAATATTTAATCCAGCTTGGACATGGGCGAATTGGCTTTGTAGGTGGAGATAACCATCTTATTGTAACGATAGATCGTCTTGGCGGTTATAAAAAAGCGATTCATGAAGCTCAATTAGCATATAGACATGAATATGTAATCCATGAAGAATTTTTAAAAGAGGGGGGACAAGAGGCTGTTTTGGAACTGATGTCTCTTTCTCAACCTCCTACCGCATTAGTTGTGTCAGATGATGTCATGGCATTAGGTGTACTAAATATGCTAGATAAGATGGGCAAAGTTGTACCTGATGATATATCAGTCGTAAGCTTTAACAACGTTTTATTATCAGAGATTGCAAGACCGCCACTAACATCAGTCGATATTAATATATATCAGCTTGGCTATGAAGCCGCAAAGAATCTCATCCTACACGTTGAAAGTCCAGAAGAACCGATCAAAAGGGTAATTATTCCACACAAGCTAATTAAAAGAAGCTCGTGTATCGAGCTCCAAAATAAATGATGCAATCCTAAAGGGTTGCATCATTTATTTTGGCTAAAGGCAGATTTTTATTTGTAACAATCTGAAATGACATGTTAACACGATAATAATCAACGACTAATATATACATCTCTGTCAAATGAGATAATTTCACATAAATATATGAAAATTTTACAAATATGTGCGAAAAATTGATTTTTCATCCGTTGTATAAGATGTAAAAGCTTTTACAAGAGGCTCTTTTCGTAACTTCATAATTATATAGTTTTGGGTGCTAGACGATGATAGTAGCTGATTGGCGTTTTTAAAATTAAGATGCAACGAAACGCTGATATATTTTATTGCAAATTCAACAATCAATGCGAAAACAGTCTTACAAAAAGGAGAATAGTTACATGAAGTCTACTAATAAAAATTTTATACGGAGATTACAGCGCCAAAAAGAAGACGCTTTAGAGTTTATTGTTGATAACTATTTGCCATTAATAAAAGGAATCACATATAAAGTTCTTTCTCCACTTAACAATGAAGGCATAATAGAGGAATGTACAAACGATACTTTCCTATCAATTTGGAACAATGCTAAAAAATTCTCTGGTGACGAGACTGATTTCAAAAAATGGATTTGCTCTATTGCTAAATACAAAGCGATAGATTATTACAGAAAAGCAAGTAAGGCTTATGAATCCACTACTCACGATATGGATATTACCGAAGGAAAATCAGTTGAAGATGAACTGATTATGGCAGAGGACAGAACAGAATTAATACAACTAATTAACAAATTAGGGCCTGTAGATCGAGAAATATTTATTATGAAGTTTTTTCTTGGGTTGAACAATGAAGAAATATCACAAAAAGTGGGATTGACTAAATCATCCGTAGATAATCGAATATACAGAGGAAAAAAGAATTTGTCTAAACAAGCTACGGACCTTCATTTAAGGGGGAATGTCATATGAAAGATATATATGAATTATTGAATGACTTAGACATGGATGAAAATGAATTTGAAGAAATGAAAGTTGATGAATTTGAAAAAAACAAAGTGAAAAAGGTATTAAAGCAGTCAGTAAATAAAAAGAACAAAACGAGAAGTTGGAAAAGAAATGTTGCTATAGCTTCAATGATCGCCTGTCTTACATTAACTACGTTGGTTTTAACGTTTCCTACACAAGCTGTGGGTATACCAATTGTGGGGGATTTGTTTAAATTTTTAGGTAAAACGCATCTTTACGATCAGCATCAGGAGTATGCTAAGGAAATGAATATAACCGAGGAGAGTAATGGTATAAAAGTGACAATTAAGGATGCGGTATTTGATGGGGAGTCTGTATTTTTTACATATTCTATAGAAAGTGATGTTGACTTAGGTGAAGAGCCCCATTTGGTTGAAAAACTGTTCATAAGTGGTGCGAGTGGTGGCTCAGGATTTTCAACTTATGAATATGATAAAAGTAAAGATACATATGTACATAGAGGAAGCGGTGGAGCTAAAAAAATCGATGACAATACTTATGTGGGTATGCACGACATAAATATATCAAATGGATACAATAATGATACAGCAAATGTAGAATGGGAGATTAAAGGTATTAACCTCCCAAGTAAACAACAAGAAATCAGAGGAGAATGGAAGTTTAATTTTCCTGTAAGCGCACTAGATGGAGAAGTATATGACGTTTATGATAGTGTTAGACAAGATGCGATAACAGTCAATGTTCATAGGTTATTAGTTACTCCGTTAACGTCGATTGTGTATATTCAACAGCAATCGACGAGGGATGTAGATCGAAATAAATGGGATATGATAGATACTGATATAGAAATTCGAGATGACTTAGGAAATCGCTATACAGGCCAAATGAATGATGGAGGTAGTATTGATGCATATAATAAGCTTCGGGTGAAAACCTTCGAGCTTCTTAATCCAAATGCAACAAAATTATACGTCACGCCACATGTGTCATTAATAGATTGGATCGAGGAAGAAGACGGGGGCTATCAAATTATAGAAACTGAAGAAATGGTGCTAGATGAAATAGTAATAGATTTAAAGAAATAGAAGTGTTTAAGTATGTGTAAATGATGAGGAAAAATTGTTTTAAAGTGTATAATCATCAAAAAAGCTCAGAGTTTTCTAAAATGTACCCTATAGAGTAGACACTTAAAAAAAGTCTCCCTATAGGGTACATTTTTGTATAATGGAGAAACACAACTAGAGAAATACTTCGGATTGGAGAAAACTATGAGTAAAAA
>NZ_JBPXRQ010000026.1:0-73574 GCF_051842895.1 Cytobacillus sp. Hm23 | reverse complement strand
CTATAATATTTATAGATATCAATGGAACTTAAAGAAGATGACTCCTGTTCAATACAGAAATCATCTCCTTAAAGTAGCATAGTCTTTTTTTAAATGTCCTTTACAAAGGGTACATATTACAATTTATCCTGGTCTTTTATTTGCTTTAAATCCGCATTTTTCCTTATCTAAGACCTAACGTAATGAACTTTGTTGTACAAACTCATCTATGTAATCATGAGTTAACGTTCGAGTGGTTTTTTATTTTCGTCAAGTGTGAAACCTTCACCTAATACGTCATGGACATCACTTACTGCAACGAAAGCGTGAGGATCAATAGATGTAATAACGTTCTTTAAGCGGACGATTTCATTTTTTCCTACAACACAATATAAGACATTTTTATCAATTTTAGAAAATGAGCCCTGTGCTTTCAAGAAAGTTGCTCCTCTATCCATTTCTTTCAAAATTTTTTCAGCTATTTCTTCATTTTTATCTGAGATAATCGTAGCCCCTTTGGCAGCATATGCACCTTCCTGCATGAAATCAATGACACGAGCTCCAACAAATACTGCAACGAGTGTATACATTGCTTCCTGATATGTTAAATATACGATAAGTGAAAGCGTAATGACTGCTGCATCAAATAAGAACATTGTTTTTCCCATGCTCCAGCCAATGTATTTATGTGCTAATCTAGCAAGTATATCTACACCACCGGTAGTTCCACCAAAGCGAAAAATGATGCCTAAACCAACACCAATAAAGACTCCTGCAAATAATGCTGCTAAAGTTAAATCCTCATTTAATGGCATTTGAATAGTATAGCGCTGGAAAATCCATAAAAAGACTGACAAGCCTACTGTTCCAATGACCGTATACAAAAATGCCTGTCTGCCAAGTAACCTCCAACCGAGAATAAACATTGGAATATTTAACAATAAATTCGAATATGCCGGATCTATTTTTAGAGTAAAGAATAATAGCAAAGTAATACCAGTAAATCCACCTTCGGCAAGGTTATTTTGCATATTAAAATGAACGAGTCCAAATGCGAAAATTGCTGATCCTAGTAAAATAAATAAGATATTTTTAGTTCTGATTCCTAATTGCATAACGTCCTCCAAAAACAGTAGTCAGATTAAATCGTATTACACTTAAACCTTTTATGTTAGACTGTTTTCGCATTGATTGTTGTTTATCGTATTTAGAAATAAACCGTACAAACTAGCGTTCGTGGTATCTTTTCTTCAGTACAACGATGACTTACAGTATAAAACCACCTTTTTGGTACAGCAACAAATTTTACGAAAAGAGTCTGATGTTATGTATCTTGCATATAAAACGAAGGGCAAGAGCTTGCCTATCTTTTTGGAGCTTTATCGGTTCATAAGGGTATTTATGTCCTGTTTCAGAATCAACTGATCGTATCTTGTCGGCCGAGCAAGGATAACGTCATTTCACCTAAGACAACATAACATACTCTTATTATAAGTGAATTTTAGTGCCCCAACTTTTCTTATTATATTTGAACTAGCCGATAGTTACAATAGATGAAATAATGGATAAAAGGGTCAATTGAAAAACGAAACATTTGTCAAATGAGTAGCTTTTGGCTAACATGTAAGATGAGAAAGAGGTGGTTATGAATGACTAAAACATTAAATGAAATCCAGCTTGAAGTTGATCAATATATTAATCAATTTAAAGAAGGTTATTTTAGCCCATTAGCAATGATGGCTAGAATGACTGAAGAGCTTGGAGAACTAGCACGTGAAATAAATCATTATTACGGTGAAAAGCAAAAGAAGGATACTGAGAATGAACGGGAAATTGAAGAAGAACTTGGTGATATGCTCTTTGTATTAATTTGTTTAGCAAATTCCCTCGACATAAATTTAGAAACTGCGCACGATCGTGTAATGGATAAATTTCAAACTAGAGATAAAAATCGCTGGACTTTAAAAGCGAAAGGAGAATGACAATGGCTGAACAAATTAACATTGTTCTTGCAGGCCCTAGAGGTAGAATGGGTAAAGAGGCCTTACATTTAATACATAATACAAAGGAATTTTCTTTAGTAGGAGCGGTAGATCGCAAACATGATGGGCAACTTATCTCTGATATTAACGGTTTACCTAACATGGATACACCGATTTATACTAATTTAGAGAATTGTTTACAAGCTCACCAAGCAGACGTGTTAGTAGATTTAACTACACCAGAAATTGGTAAAAGACATACAGAAATAGCTTTACAATATGGTGTTAGACCTGTTGTTGGAACAACTGGTTTCTCAGCTGAAGACTTAGCAAGAGTTACTGAATTAGCTGCAAGCAAAAAACTTGGTACGATAATAGCCCCGAATTTTGCTGTTGGTGCTGTACTTATGATGAAATTTTCACAAATGGCTGCTAAATATTTTCCGGACATCGAAATTATTGAACTACACCATGATCAGAAATTAGACGCTCCTTCTGGTACGGCTATAAAAACAGCACAATTGATATCAGCGGAGAGAGAGGCAAAACAACAAGGGCATCCTGATGAACATGAGGCAGTAGCAGGTGCTAGAGGAGCCAATATTGATGGGATGCATATACATAGTGTGAGACTACCTGGTTTGATAGCACATCAGCAAGTATTATTTGGGGGAAATGGACAAACCTTAACAATTCGCCATGATTCATATAATAGAGAATCATTCATGACAGGCGTGAAGATTTCAATTGAAACTGTTATGAAACTTGATCATTTAGTATATGGCTTAGAAAATATTATTGCATAATGGAGGAGCAAGATGAAAATAGCACTTGTAGCCCATGATAAAAAGAAAAATGATTTAATTCAATTCGCAACAGCTTATTTATCGACATTGGAAAAACATGAACTTTATGCGACTGGTACGACAGGACAAAAAATTTCTGAAGCTACTAACTTGAAGATCCATCGTTTTCAATCAGGCCCACTTGGGGGTGACCAAGAAATTGGAGCGATGGTAGCAAACAATAAAATGGATATGGTTATATTTTTTCGTGACCCATTAACTCCGCAGCCTCATGAGCCAGACGTAACTGCTTTAATTCGACTTTGTGATGTGTACGCGATTCCATTAGCAACAAATATGGGAACAGCTGAGATTTTGGTCAAAGGGCTAGAACGAGGAGAATTCCAGTGGCGCTCAATTATTCACGAACAACAAGGTGAACAGACATGAAACTAGATATGCTCGCATTCGGTGCTCATGCTGATGATGTAGAAATTGGCATGGGTGGCACGATTGCCAAATATACTAATAATGGATTCAAAATCGGCATATGTGATTTAACAGAAGCCGAGTTATCTTCAAACGGAACAGTTGATATTAGAAAGCAAGAGGCTATGCAGGCATCTGCTATACTATCTATTAGTGAACGGTTAAATTTACAACTTCCGGATCGTGGTTTATACAAAAAAGAAGAATATATTAAGTTAATTGTTGAGAAAATTCGCTTCTATCGACCAAATATTGTTTTTGTACCTTATTTTGACGATCGGCACCCGGATCATGGGAATTGCGCACATCTTGTAGAGGAAGCAGTATTTTCAGCTGGAATTAAGAATTACGAAGATAACAAACGTTTAGCAGCACATAAAGTATCATCATTATATTTTTATATGATCAATGGCTTTCATAAACCTACTTTTGTAATTGATATATCACAAACTATAGAACAAAAGCTAAATAGTCTAAGAGCATATAAAAGTCAATTTACGAAGGTAAATGATTCAATTGATACTCCATTAACCAATGGATACATAGAGACAGTAAAAAGTAGAGAAAGATTATTCGGCAAAGAGGTTGGCGTTGATTATGCAGAAGGGTTTATTAGTAAAAAGCCTTTGCTTATGAAACATGATTTGTTAGGAGAGTGTAAATGAAGATGAAAATTGGTATCACTTGTTACCCCTCAGTGGGAGGGTCGGGTGTTATTGCAACTGAGCTAGGTAAAATGTTAGCAGAAAGAGGGCATGAAATTCATTTTATTTCATCAAGCATGCCATTTAGGCTCAACAAGTTGTATTGTAATATTTATTATCATGAGGTAGAAATCAACCAATATTCTGTTTTTAAATATGCTCCCTATGACCTTTCATTAGCGTCAAAAATGGCAGAAGTAGCAAAACGTGAACAATTGGATTTATTACATGTTCATTATGCTATACCTCATGCTGTTTGTGCTTATTTAGCTAAGCAAATGGTTGGAGATGAGAAGCTGAAAATTGTAACGACATTACACGGTACTGATATTACAGTTCTTGGCTATGACCCATCATTGAGTGATATGATAAAATTTGGAATCGAAAACTCAGATGTTGTAACAGCTGTTTCTAATTCACTTGTTGAGCAAACGTATGACTTACTTGATGTTAAGAAAGAAATCACAACTGTTTATAATTTTGTTGATGAGCGTGTGTATTCTAAAAAAGAAGCCGTCCAAAATCTAAAAGCTGAGTATGGTATAGACGAAGAAGATAAAGTTATTATCCATGTATCGAATTTTCGTCAAGTAAAAAGAGTCACTGATGTTGTAAAAGCATTCAATATCATTGCAAAACAAGTAAAGTCGAAGCTGCTGCTAATCGGGGATGGCCCTGAGGTGACAGTTGTTTGTAAGTTGGTAAACGATTTACAATTGACTGATAAAGTACTTTTTTTAGGTAAACAAGAAAATGTTGAGGAGTTATACTCAATTAGTGATTTAACACTACTCTTGTCTGAAAAGGAAAGTTTCGGCCTCGTATTACTTGAGGCATTCGCTTGTGGTGTGCCAGGTATTGGTACAAATATTGGTGGAATTCCAGAAGTAATCACTCCTGGAGAAAATGGCTACATTAGTCAGGTCGGAGATATAGAAGATGTTGCAAAAAAAGCAGTGCAAATTCTGACAGATGATCAATTACACAAACAAATGTCTGAAGCAGCTGTTTCAACTGTAAAAGAAAAGTTTCATTCCACTAAAATAGTTGAACAATATGAACGTTTATATTTTACTTTACTAAACCGTAGTGTCGACATTGTAAAATGAGATTTTTTTCATAAACTGCTTTAATTTTTTCCAAAGGCTCTTTTAATAAACTTTGTTTGCAATTGAGACTAATTTAGGACAGCAAAATTTACGTAATTGACTTTATTATATAAGAAATGTGTCACGAAGGATTTGTTTATAAGTATTTATTTCATAATTAAATAAGCAACAATTAATGCAGTGAAAGTCTATTTATAAAATGATGCAAAACATCCTATCTTCAAGTTGAAATGTTGTAATTTATCCTAAACATGAAGTTACGCTCTAATTTTATTAGTTCAAACTAGTTGAGGAGTTTGATGTTATTAACATATAGAATCATGAAGGTTTAATAAAAGGAGATATCTTATGTTACAAGATCCGTTTGAGCTACCAACATATATTATCCAAACAATACAGCAGGCAGGATTCGAAGCGTATTTTGTTGGGGGAGCAGTAAGAGATATGTTATTGCATCGTGAAATAGGTGACGTTGATATTGCAACTTCAGCGTTACCTCAACAAGTTATAGAGCTGTTTCCGAAGACAATTGATGTGGGTATCCGCCACGGTACAGTCGTTGTGCTTCACAAAGGTGAATCATTTGAAGTAACAACATTTCGAAATGAAGGGGATTATGAGGAACATAGACGTCCTAAGGACGTTACGTTTATTAGCTCTCTTTCGGAAGATTTACAGAGGCGTGACTTTACAATTAATGCAATTGCAATGACCGCCTATGGAGACTTAATTGATCCTTTTGATGGTCAAGCTGATATACAAAAACAGATGATTCGTTGTGTAGGTGACCCAACAGAACGATTTAATGAAGATGGTTTACGGATGTTACGAGCTATACGCTTTGTTAGTCAACTGTCCTTTTTCTTAAGTGATGATACGAAAGCTGGGATAAGCCGATGTAACAACATATTAAAACATATTTCTGTTGAAAGAATTACAGCTGAGTTTGAAAAAATTATGAGAGGAAATAATATTCATATAGCTTTTCAATTACTAGCTGAACTTAAAATATATAAATTTTTGCCTCATTGTGCGAATAAACAAAGCGAATTTGAACAACTGGCAAAGTATAAATGGCACTTACTTCTAAAAAACGAAGAGTTTTGGACTTTATTTACAATATTATTAAAAGTTGAAACACCAGGAAAGTTTTTGCGTTCGTGGAAATTGCCGGTAAAAATAATTAGAAGTGTAGAAATAAACATACGTTATTTTAACATGTTATTAGCATCAGAATGGACAATGACTACACTGTATCAATGTGGACTAGAACATGCAGAACAAGTTGAGCGTATAAGGGCTGTTATACATCAAAATGATGGTATAGAAAGGCTGCATAATATAAAAAAAATGTACGCTAGTTTACCAATCATTTCTCGAAAGCAGTTAGCAGTTAATGGAAATGACCTGCAAGCTTGGTTTAATAAAAAACCTGGCCCTTGGTTAAAAGAATATATTAACAATATTGAGATGGCAATTGTAAATGGAGAGGTTGAAAATGAAGTAGAGAACATAAAGGAGTGGCTGTTACATTGCAATCTGAAACTAGAAAACAATTGTTAGAAGCTTTCACCGGTGCTGGAGATGAATTTATATCAGGGCAAAAAATAAGTGAACTACTTGGTTGCACTCGAACGGCCGTTTGGAAACATATTGAAGATTTACGGAACGAAGGGTATGAGCTAGAGGCAGTCCGTCGAAAAGGCTACAGAATTACCAAAAAACCTAATAAGATTTCAAGTAACGAAATACAGCTTGGTTTACAAACAAAAGTAATGGGTAGGAACGTGCAGTTTCAAGAGAAAGTTACGTCAACACAAAGGGTTGCTCATACACTTGCACATGAAGGTGTAAAGGAAGGAACGATCGTTCTAGCTGAAGAGCAAACAGAAGGTCGAGGCAGACTGAATAGATCTTGGTTCTCTCCAAAGGGGACAGGGATTTGGATGAGTTTAATAGTCAGACCTAATATTCCTCCTCAACAAGCTCCTCAGCTTACATTGCTCACAGCTGTAGCTGTTGCACAAGGTATTGAAGAACTTACTCATTTGTCGCCTAAAATTAAGTGGCCTAATGACATTTTAGTGAATGGTAAAAAGGTAGTGGGTGTATTAACAGAGCTTCAAGCTGAGCCTGAGTGTATTCATTCTGTTATCATTGGTGTTGGAATAAATGTCAATCAACAAACAAGTGATTTTCCAGAAGGGATTGACAAAACTGCCACATCATTAGCGATAGAAACTGGGAACAAACTCAATCGAGCTGAATTGATTCAACACATCCTATTAAAGTTTGAAAAGTTGTATTTTGAATATTTAAAACACGGCTTTTTATTCGTTAAGCTGTTATGGGAAAGTTATGCAGTAAGTATTGGTAAAAATATTGTAGTAACAACGTTAAATGAAACGAAGAAAGGTGAAGCTTTGGGTATAACAGATGAAGGTGTACTTATGATGAAGGATGAAATGGATAACATACATTATATTCATTCGGCTGATATATCTATTATGTAATATATAAAGGAATTCTTTCGTTTACTTGCTTTTTAATTCATAAAGTTTCACGCAACGGAGTCTGATAGATCTACGGGCAAAGGTGTTAAGTTCCTTGCAGTAATGACAACGATTAAGACTAAAGAAACCTTTCTTTACACTAAGTACATATTGTAAAGTTTTGCTGGAAAAAAGGACAACAATTCTGTATAATTTTGCTTGAGGGTAGTATCCTGATGAGAACTATACCTTTTTCAATAAGTTTAAATATGTTTAAAGCTAGTCTGCCTTGATCCAACATATGGACTGGGACAGAGGGATGAAGCAAACCGATGATGTGAATAATATCCTTCTTTCTCATGCTTTTTGAGACTGGGGGATTTTTTAATACGAACAAACCGGTTATTCATGCCCTCTAAAAAAGGAGGGAAAAACGTGAAGCAAGTACCAAATTTTTTACAAATGAAGCAAGAGAATGATCCAATTATTATGTTAACAGCATATGATTATCCATCTGCTAAGCACGCTGAGGAAGCAAACGTTGACATGATTTTAGTAGGGGATTCTTTAGGTATGGTTGTTTTAGGTTATGAATCAACGATACCTGTGACAGTTGATGATATGGTCCATCATACGAAAGCGGTTAAGCGTGGTGCACAAGATACTTTTATCGTTACGGATATGCCTTTCATGTCATATCAAATCTCGAAAGAGGAAACGCTAAGAAATGCCCAACGAATTATTCAGGAAGCTGGAGCTCATGCTGTTAAGGTTGAGGGAGCAGGTGATGTACTTGAGATGATAAAAATTTTAACATCAAGTAATATTCCTGTAGTAGCTCATTTGGGATTGACTCCTCAATCTGTAGGTATTTTAGGCGGATATAAAGTGCAAGGGAAGGATCATCAGGCAGCTAAACAACTACTTGAAGATGCTAAAAGCTGTGAAGAAGCTGGGGCAATCGCATTAGTGCTTGAATGTATTCCTACTCAATTGGCAGAGCAAGTAACGAAGGTAATAAACATACCGACAATAGGTATTGGTGCAGGAAGAACGACAGATGGACAGGTACTTGTTTATCATGATGTGATCGGTTATGGAGTTGAAAGAGTACCAAAGTTTGTAAAGCAATATACTACGGTTAATAATGACATAAAAACAGCTTTAGAAGGTTTTGTTGCAGAAGTGAAAGATCGTAAATTCCCAGAAAAAGGGCATTCTTTTCATATGAAAGAGGAAGAACTGGAAGCACTTTACGGGGGAGCTAAAGCATGATCGTCATTAGAAAAATATTAGATATGCAAAGAATGATTAAAGAGTATCGGCAAAAAGGCATGAGTATAGGATTTGTGCCAACGATGGGATTTCTACACGAAGGACATATCTCTTTAATGAAACATGCTCGTCCCCAAAATGATATTGTTGTGGCTAGTATTTTTGTAAACCCTTTGCAATTTGGTCCAAATGAAGATTTTGATTCATATCCTCGTGACATAGATAGAGATGAAAAAATGGCAAGTGATGCCCAAGTTGACATATTGTTTTATCCTGATGTTAATGAAATGTATAACTCAGCAATGTCAACTACTGTCGTTGTGAACGATCGTGTCAATGTTCTTTGTGGAAAATCGAGACCTGGACATTTTGATGGAGTGGCAACTGTCTTAACAAAATTATTTAATATTGTGAGCCCTGATAATGTATACTTCGGTATGAAAGATGCTCAACAGGTTGCTGTTGTTGATGGTTTAATTAAAGATTTTAATTTTCCAATTAACATAGTTCCCATTGAGACAGTTCGAGAAGCAAACGGTTTAGCAAAAAGTTCTCGAAATGTCAGGCTAACTAATATAGAGAGACAACAAGCACCATATTTATATAAAAGCTTACAACTAGCTAAAGAACGAATTAAGCTAGGTGAAAAAGATCCAAATACAATTATTGCCTTAATTACTGATTATATTGACACACATACTGATGGAAATATTGATTATGTAGAATTGTATTCCTATCCTAAATTAACTGCCTTATCTAAAATTAGTGGAAACATCATTATAGCAATCGCAGTTAAGTTTACAGAGGTAAGGTTGATTGATAATATTACTATGGAAGTTTGTAAGGAGGAATAACAATGTACCGTACAATGATGAATGCAAAAATACATCGCGCCCGAGTAACAGAGGCAAACTTAAATTATGTTGGAAGTATAACAATTGATCAAGACATTCTTGACGCAGTTGGTATGATTGCAAATGAAAAAGTTCAAATTGTTAATAATAATAATGGGGCTAGAATAGAAACATATATTATTCCAGGTGAAAGAGGTAGTGGAGTTATATGTTTAAATGGCGCTGCGGCTAGGCTTGTCCAGCAAGATGATATCGTTATTATTATTTCGTATAAATTGATCAGTGAGGCTGATTTATCAGAACATCAACCAAAAATTGCAATTATGGATGAAAATAATCACATAACAGAACTTATAGGCAAAGAGCCAGCGAGAACGGTTATGTAAGTATAAAACCCTCTATTGATGAGGGTTTTCATGTATAAGTAAGTTTTTGTTCAAAGAGGTGACCATCCTTGAACAATATTGAGGTGTTATAGATGTACTCCCGTTTTGTAGTCATAGATCTAGAAACAACTGGAAATGCAGTTAAAAGTAATGACAAAATTATTCAAATTGCGGCTGTGGTCATTGAAGCTGGACAAATCATTGACCGCTTTTCCAGTTTTGTAAATCCAAATCGTGAAATTCCTACTTTTATAAGTGAACTTACTGGTATTACTAATTTAATGGTAAAAGATGCTCCAACGTTCGCCGAGATAGCACCTATAATTATTAAGATGCTTGAGAATTCTTATTTTGTTGCTCACAACGTTCCGTTTGATTTAACGTTTTTGCAAGAAGAAATGAAGTCACATGGGTTTAGTGAACTAACTATACCGTCCTTAGATACTGTTGAGTTAGCTAGGATATTGTATCCAACTAAAGATAGTTACAAATTGTCAGATCTTTCAGCTGATTTTGTAGTTGAACATCTGCAGCCTCATCGTGCTGACAGCGACGCTGAAGTGACAGCTATGCTATTTTTGGGACTAATTCATAAATTAAACTCCCTACCATTAGTGACATTAGAAGCGTTAAAAAAGCATGCTGTTTATTTGAAAAGTGATGTTATTGGAATGATTGCTCATGTGATAGAAAGTAATCATTTACTAGGCGAAGAAGTACATACGGGTTTAACTATCGTTCGGGGGCTTGCGATAAGAACGCATAGTAATTTGAATCGGAGTGACAACCAACAACAACAAGCATTTGGACAATTAAAAAATGATCTTCCATCATTATTAAAAAAGCATATTGTAAATTTCGAACTTCGTGAAGGTCAACTACATATGATGGATGTTGTTGATAAAGCATTACAAACAAATCAACATGCCATCATTGAAGCTGGAACTGGTTCTGGTAAAACACTTGCATATTTATTACCTGCAGCTCTTTTTGCCATAACTAAAAATAAGCCAATTATTATAAGTACGTATACCGTCCAACTTCAAGAGCAGCTTGTTAATAATGAAATAAAGATATTAAGGGACATGTTAGATGTACCACTGAAAGTAGTTGTATTAAAAGGTAAACGACATTATATGAACTTGTGGAAATTTGAACGCAGTTTAGCATATTTGGATAGTAATTATGATGTGATTTTGACAAAATGTCAAATACTTATTTGGTTGTTAGAAACGACAACAGGTGATGTAGATGAACTGAATCTTACCTCTGGTGGTTTGTTATTTTGGGACGAAATAAATGAAAGCAAGAATATATTGTTGAATAATGACAATCCTTGGAAGTCTTATGAATTTTATCATAAAGCACGAAATGAAGCTCACCAGGCAGATGTTATAATTACAAATCACTCGCTATTGTTGACGGATTTACAAGCTGAACAAAGTTCTTTATTACCAGACTATGATGTGGCAATTATCGATGAGGCACATCAATTAGAGCGGATTGCTAGTGAATGTTTTGGAGATTATATTAATTATAATTACTTCGTCTTTTTATTTGCAAAGCTTGGCTCACTTGACCAACCTAGTCTACTTTCGAATGCTTTTCTCGTATTTAGCGAAAAACATTTAAACGTAGATTCATTTCAGATTATCGATCATCTAATTAAAAACCTAAAGGCTGAAGTTGATGATTTATTTAGAATGCTACGAGCAATCATACTTAAAAATAACAACGATGGTCAAGCGTATCGTACCCAATATAGATTTAATGTTAGTGAAGAATATGGAAGAGAGTGGAAAGCGTCACTTGAATTGGTCAGGAGAGTAAGGATGCAAATGTTTGAGCTTGTGAGTACAATGCAAACTCAATTGATAGCAATTAAATCCATTGAACATAAATTATCCGTCCATGATAAACGTGAAATAGATTTATTCTTTTCTTTTATAGAAAAATTTAATCATACTCAAAAAGTATTAGAATCAATACTATTGGTTGATAATCAAGAGTCAGTTTCATGGATGGAGACAGATACAAAAGGAGCTCAAAACGCGGTAAGGCTATATACACAGCCAATTGATGTTTCAGATCTATTAGCTGATGAGTTTTTTTCTAAAAAGCACAGCGTAATTTTAACATCAGCTACTTTAAATGGCCATGAGTCCTTTAAGCATATAATTAACCAACTTGGCCTTGAAGACTTTTATCCGTTAACTGAATTTGTACCATCGCCATTTGCATATGAGAAGCAAGCTCTACTATGCATACCAAATGATGTCCCGCTTATAAAAGAGACTTCTATAGAAGATTATATAGCTAACATTGCAAATCATATTGTAGCAATTGCGAACAAATTACAAGGTAGAATGTTACTGTTATTTACTTCTTATGACATGGTTAGAGAAATGTATAGCCAACTAAAGGTGAAAGCTGAATTAGATGACTTTGTCATTTTAGCACAAGGTTCTAGCAGTTCTAGCCGTTCAAAGCTTTCCAAAACGTTTCAAGAAATATCCAAATCAATTTTACTTGGAACATCAAGTTTTTGGGAAGGGGTTGATTTAGTAGGAGAGCAGTTAGCTAGTGTTGGTATCATAAGACTACCTTTTTCATCACCTGATGATCCCATTTCAGCAGCAAAAAATGAAAAAATACGAATTAATGGTGGTAATCCATTTACTGAATTAGCATTGCCAGATGCTATTTTCCGCTTCAAACAGGGCGTTGGGAGATTAATAAGACATAAAAGCGATAAAGGGATTATATTTGTGTTTGATCGCCGTCTTACAACAACATCCTATGGTAAACAATTTTTAGCAGCTGTACCAACAATCCCAGTTATTGAAGGTTCAATTGATCGGTTACTTTATATAATTGAAGAGTGGCATTAGGATAGCTGTAGTTGTGGAGGGATAGTAGTGTTACACTTTTCTAAGATTTTGACAATTTGGTTCGGGTTGTCCTTTATAGGGAATTTGTTGCAACCACAGCAGCCGGTTGATATAGCAAAAGTGAATTTAAAGCTAACACAGGAAGATATTGCAATCACTTTTTTTGACCTGTCATCTGGAGAAGCCACACTCATTCAAGATGCTAAAGGAAATACGATTTTGATTAATTGTGGTGGTCCAAGAACCCAAAGTGAAATGGAAATGATGTTTCAATTGTATGATATTAAAAAGCTTGACACGGTCATTATTACAAAAGATGATATTCAATACGATACGAATATCGATTGGATTATACAAAATATCCCAGTAGGGAAAGTTGTGTTAGCTTCTAATAACGAACACCCCTATCCCTTTTTAGATGATATAAAAATAGAAAAGTGGAAAAATCAAGATTCTTATCAAGTCTTCAATAATGTCGAAATTAAGGTTGAAAATGAAAATATAGGACAGACTGATGGCGCTCTCGACTTATCAATATTTCTTAAAAGTCACCACATTTTATATATGACAAATGCGGGAAAATTAATTGAGGAAAAATTGTTAGCACAAATGGAAACAGCAGTCGATATTTTAAAGGTTGGTGACTTTGGAGCTGAAGGTGGTACAACTTCACTTTTTTTAGAAAAAATTGACCCGAAAGTTGCCATCATTTTTCAGAACAAAAATAACAAGCCAAATCAGGAAGTGCTGGAAAGGTTATATGATTCTTGGATCGATATTTATTTAACGAAGCAAGTCGGGAATATTTCCATTAAATATAGTGATGATCAATATGAAATTATACCAATTGAAGTGAATAAGCAGGAATAAAACTCTGTTAAATACACGGTGTTTCGTATTGATTTTTTCCTATCGTTCTTGACATTCTTCACCGAAGACCAACATATAAAACCACTTTTTCGATATTAATTTGGTAACAATAGCAACAATGTTTCCGACAGTCTGTATGAACATTAATTGTTGCTTTTCTAAATAATTCTTCTCTACAGGCTACAAAAATCCTACATACACATCAATCAACAAAGTTACGTAAAAATTGGAAATAAAAAACCTGTAACAACATATGTGTACAGGTCAACGGTGTGGGATAGGGTGTATTTTTTATAAAAGGCTGTTATTGCACTTTTCGTACTATGAAATAAGTACGTATAAACCGAGTGTTAGCAGGTCAATTGTAAATAATTATTTGTTGCTGGTCGAAATTAAGCTCATTTCAACAAAGTTTCCGAAAAGAGCCTTATAAAAAGAGCTGTGGAACCCTCTTATCATATTTGTTATCAATTTTTTGAATACACCTGTTATAATTGAAATTGATTACTCTCACTTACTTTGTGAGTACTTTTATTTTTACCTTAGTTCTTAACAATATAAGTAACAAAATTTGTTCACAAAATAGGAGGACTCTATTGCATGGAAAGTAAAATTGAAGTATTATCTACTTTAAAGATTGCACATTCTTCTGATTTATACAAAATTGTCGATAATTTAAATCGTACTTTAAAAGGACAAGATTTAATGTTTGGACTAGCTTTAGACGAAAATGATGAAGAAACAGCAGTTTTTACCATTTACCGTACGTAATAAAAAGGACTATATAATGATGAAAAAAAGGATTATCCCATTATCTGTTATTAGCATTATTATTTTCTTCATAATAATTGGATATTTGTATTTCAGTGCAATGAAGCCGATTGAAATCGCTGAAGGTACAGCAATAAACATAGCTAATAAGGAAGCACAAATGCAAACAATTCAAAAAGTATATACATATCATGGAACAGAAGCATATTCTGTTGTGCTTGGTGAAGATCAGTCAGGGCAAGCGATAGCAGTTTTTATCCCAGAGGATGTTAAAAAACCTATTGTTATTAAAAACCAAGCAGATGGCACAACAGAACAACAAATCATTGACATGGTTAACAAAGAACAAAATCCAAAAAAAATCATATCAGTAACGTTAGGGATGGATGGAAATATACCAATTTGGGAAACGGTTTATATTGATCATCAAAACCGATACGTTTATCATTACTCTTATTTTGAAACAGGCACTAAACGCAAAAGGTATATAATATCCTAAACAATCAAGGAGGATCTGACATGAAATTGGCACATCGAGTATCTTCATTAACACCTTCAACAACATTGGCTATTACTGCTACTGCAAAAGAACTTAAGGAACAAGGGCATGACGTAATAGGGTTAGGAGCTGGTGAACCAGATTTCAATACTCCACAGCATATTATTGATGCTTCTATTACAGCAATGAATGAAGGTAAAACTAAATACACACCATCTGGTGGCCTCCCAACTTTAAAGAAAGAAATATGTGATAAATTTAGTAAAGATCAGGGGATTCATTATGATCCGTCTGAAATAATTGTATGTACTGGTGCCAAACACGCACTTTATACACTATTTCAAGTCCTTCTTAATGAGGGTGACGAAGTAATTATACCTTCTCCATATTGGGTGAGCTATCCTGAGCAAGTAAAATTAGCAGATGGACATCCTGTGTTTGTCAAGGGTGAAGAAGAGAATGAATTTAAAATTACTGGTGAACAACTTAAGGGTGCAATTACAGAACGTACTAAAGCGATTATTATTAATTCTCCAAGTAACCCTACTGGGATGTTATATAGTAAGGAAGAATTAGCAGAGCTAGGTGAAATATGTTTACAACATAACATCTTAATTATTTCTGATGAAATTTATGAAAAGCTCGTATACGGCAATAGTAAACACGTTTCGATTGCTCAGATATCTCCACAGTTAAAAGAGCAGACGATTATTATCAATGGTGTATCAAAATCACATTCAATGACTGGATGGAGAATTGGATATGCTGCAGGTAATAAAGAAATTATTAAAGCAATGACGAATCTTGCAAGTCACAGTACATCTAACCCAACGTCAATTTCACAATATGCCACTCTTGCGGCATATAATGGTTCTCAACAGCCTGTTGAAGATATGCGTGTAGCGTTTGAAGAACGTTTGAATATTATTTATGAAAAATTGATTCAAGTTCCGGGCTTCACTTGTATTAAACCTAAAGGGGCATTTTACCTTTTCCCTAATGCCAAGGAAGCAGCTAAATTAGTAGGTTTAAAAGACGTAGATGAATTAGCTAAAGCTCTTTTGGAAGAAGAAAAAGTTGCAATCATTCCAGGGTCAGGATTTGGAGCTCCTGACAATTTACGACTTTCATACGCAACATCACTTGACCAATTAGAAAAAGCAATTGAAAGAATTAGTCATTTTATGAAAGTGCAATGTCATGCATAATGATTTCTAATATGGACCTGAAAATATAAGCGCTTGTTAAACATTTATACTTAAGATATGAGGAATTAATATATTTATTTTATTTTTCAAAGTAAAATCACAACTGCAGAATAAGGATATTTTTTAATTTTCTAAAAAATGTATAGCTGTTTTTTGGTTGCACGAAAAGCAACAAATCATTTGAAAACGGTGAAATAAAAAAAGGGTTTGACTCAAAAAACGTGTTAGTTTGTACTTTAGCAATGTATTGTGCAAATAATAATGAGTCAGGCCCTTTTTGTTGGCGAATCATCCACTTTTATCCTGGTTGTATAAGGGCCGTTTAGGCAATGTCTTATTGTCCTACCTCAACGTAAAGTTGCTATAGGCTCTTCTGTGCTAGTAGCTAATAGCAGTGGGAATCACGCTTTTCTGCCTTGCAACAATTTTTGTCGAAATGTATAATGTAATTTGGATACATATAAAAAGAGGCAAGCAACTAGTTTACCTCTGCAAACGGATGTATTGTATTTTGGAGGGAATTTTATAGTGAAAACGACAATTACTGAAGTAAGTAAGTATGTTGGACAAGAAGTAACCATTGGAGCTTGGTTAGCTAACAAACGTTCAAGTGGAAAAATCGCTTTTCTACAGTTAAGAGATGGCACAGGATTCATTCAAGGGGTTGTAGTTAAGGCTGAGGTTGAAGAAGAAGTATTTAAGCTTGCTAAATCAATCACACAAGAAACTTCATTGTTTGTAACAGGTACAGTTCAAGAAGATGAACGGTCACCTTTTGGATATGAATTAACAGTAACTAATATTAAAGTGATACGTGAATCGGTTGACTACCCGATAACACCTAAAAAGCATGGTACAGAATTTTTAATGGACAATCGTCATTTGTGGATACGCTCGAAACGACAGCATGCTGTTATGAAAATACGTAATGAAATCATTCGTGCAACGTATGAATTTTTCAATAACAATGGCTTTGTCAAAGTAGATCCACCAATTTTAACTGGAAGTGCTCCTGAGGGAACAACGGAATTATTCCATACTAAATATTTTGAAGAGGATGCTTATCTATCCCAAAGTGGTCAATTATATATGGAGGCTGCTGCGATGGCTTTAGGAAAAGTATTTTCTTTTGGCCCTACTTTCCGTGCAGAAAAATCTAAGACTCGTCGTCATCTAATCGAATTTTGGATGATTGAACCCGAAATGGCATTCTACGAGTTCGAAGATAATTTACAAGTACAGGAACAATATGTAGCCTATATCGTTCAAGCAGTGTTGAAAAACTGTGCACTTGAATTGAAAATTTTAGGGAGAGAAACTGAAACACTTAGTAAAATTACAGCACCTTTCCCACGTATTACGTATGATGATGCAATTAAGTTTTTACACGACAAAGGCTTTGACGATGTTGAATGGGGAGATGATTTTGGTTCTCCTCATGAAACTGCAATTGCCGAAAGTTTTGATAAACCAGTATTTATAACACACTATCCGACAGCATTAAAACCATTTTATATGCAGCCAGATCCTAATCGTGACGATGTTGTGTTATGTGCGGATTTAGTTGCTCCAGAAGGATACGGTGAGATAATTGGTGGCTCTGAACGCATACATGATGCTGAATTATTAGCTCAACGTATGAAGGAACATGATTTATCTCCAGAAGCTTATCAATGGTATTTAGATTTACGTCAATACGGTTCGGTTCCTCATTCTGGATTTGGTTTAGGATTAGAAAGAACAGTAGCATGGCTTAGTGGTGTTGAGCATGTACGTGAAACGATACCATTCCCACGTTTATTAAACCGTCTATATCCTTAATTTTAGTTAACTTTTAATGTTCTCCGGCTCCTATCTCAATAGGTGGGAGCTTTAAATGGGCTATGGTCTTCACCAGAAAGTTTAGAGTGAAGGATTGGTTTCACTGTAATAAATGGTATTCATAAATAATTAAGTTAAAATATAAACTATAATGATTATGTTTGTCTGTCATTTGCGATTTAGCATATTATGTCTGACAAATTTCCTTAGAGGGTGACTCTAAAGGATCTAACTTACATTTCATCTAATATTTAAGGAAGAATCTCCTTATTGCAAGAAATTGTATGTCAGATCGTTTACTTTTGAGACATCCTTTTTGTATATATATGATGAGCTGTGAAATGGTTTGTATACGGTCATCACGTTTTCTTGTTCATGTTATACTAAGGACGAGGTGTCATAAATGATAAGTAAAGATAAAATGCTTGACTGGCTTGACCAAGGCAGTATCTCTATCCCAAAATTGCTGTTACAAAACTACGTACAGATTGGTCTTAATGAACAGGAACTTATGTTAATTTTACATGTATATTCTTTTATAGAACAAGGAAACAAATTTCCTACTCCAAATGAATTAGCTAATAGAATGACACTTTCAACAGAAGAGTGCACGGATATATTACGATTGTTATTAAAAAGAGCGTATATTCGTATTGAAGAAGGCAGTGATGAACATGGGAAAATTAATGAGCAGTATTCATTGCAGCCACTGTGGGAAAAAGTTTTAATGAGTTTTGTATCAGAGACTGCGATCGAAGAACCTAGCCAAGAAGATATAAATTTATATGTGATGTTTGAAGAAGAGTTTGGTCGACCTTTATCCCCATTCGAAGGTGAAACATTATCTATGTGGCTTGATCAGGATCAATATAATCCAATCATTATAAAGACAGCATTGCGTGAAGCAGTACTATCAGGAAAATTAAATTTTAGATATATTGATCGCATATTATTTGAGTGGAAAAAGAATGGGATAAAAACTGTTGAACAAGCTCAAAGTTACGGTAAAAATATTCGTAAGCATCAACAAAAACGTTCAAGTACACAGGAAGGGGAATATAAGCGGACCATTCCTTTTTATAATTGGCTTGAACAGCAGTGATTTTTTGTGATAAAGTAGCGAACAATCAGGTGAGCTATTTGCAGCCTGATTTTTTTATGTCCTACCTGCTTCAGTACATTGATTAACAAAACTGATCCGCATTACAAAGAGTACTACTTTACAGTGTTGTAAAATAAACTAACAATCAAACGGAGACTGTGTAATATTGATTTTTTTGAAAGATGAATAGACGTCACTAATGATAGGTTTTTTAAGTACTTATAGTTCGTAGGGAAAAGAACAATTATTGCGGAGCAGTCAATAATTAAAATTGGGTGTGAAATATGCTATGTTAAATAATACACAAATTAGGTTTTGTTTAGATAAAATGGGGGAAATGTTTCCTGATGCACATTGTGAACTAAACCACTCAAATCCATTTGAGCTTGTGGTTGCTGTTGCTCTATCAGCGCAATGCACAGATGCACTTGTAAATAAAGTAACTAAAAAGTTGTTTGCAAAATATAAGAAGCCTGAAGATTATTTGGCAGTCTCATTAGAAGAGCTACAACAGGATATTCGTTCTATTGGTTTATTTCGAAATAAAGCGAAAAATATCCGTAATCTATCTCAGTTGTTAATAGAACAATATGGAGGTATTGTTCCTAATGACCGTGACGAGCTAACGAAGTTACCAGGTGTAGGTCGAAAAACAGCAAATGTAGTCGTCTCAGTTGCGTTTGACATACCGGCGATTGCAGTTGATACACATGTTGAACGTGTTAGTAAACGTTTAGGGATATGTCGTTGGAAGGATAGTGTTTTAGAAGTAGAAAAAACATTGATGCGAAAAGTACCAAAGGATGAATGGTCTGTGACCCATCACCGTATGATATTTTTCGGTAGATATCATTGTAAAGCACAATCGCCTCAGTGTGAAGTATGTCCACTCCTAGATTTGTGCAGAGAGGGTAAAAAAAGAATGAAAAAGAACAATAAAATTACCAAAGGGGAGAAATAAGGTTGGAACTTAATATTCCTTACCATATGAAAAATACACTCTTTTTCCCTGATTCTATTACAAAACTAAATATTAACCTACATAATTCATTTGAATTGAACTTTGATATAAATTATTTTGGTTACGACATTGCCGCACATAACGATGTAGATACTATTAAGCCATGGCTGTCGATAGAGCAATATATTCCTTTAGTAATAACTAAATGGAAGGGGATTGAACCAGAGTTAACTCAACACTTTCAGCAGAGGAAAAAAACGAATATCAAACAAGCGATTGTTCAATCATTAGGTTTGTTCTTATCTATGCTTTTTTGGATGAACAGCAGGCCTGTAACGAATCTTATTAATATCCAAGAACCAATTCAACAATTTAAATACAAACCGATCAATGTAAGTGAAAGAATTGATTTTATAATGAAAAAACCACATCAATTTCATTCTTTTATACAGCTTTGTGAGTTATTTCAAGAAAGTACTAAAATATATTATAAGATTATTGCATTACAAAAATAACGTTCATACTTATAGTAGAAATTAGCTAGTAAGAAAGGCTCTTCTCTTTTCGTAAACTTTGTTGCTATTGTTACAGGATTATACATAGTTATCATCAACTTACATAAGAAATGATGTCACGAGTGATAGGTGTATACGTGAATAACGAAAAACTATGATCTATGCGAAAACAACTTTAGTTAAAAACCTTCTTTCTACAGGTCAAATTTTATAAAAAAATGACTTTTGTTCAACCTCCATTTGGACAAGCTTCCCCACAAAAAAACAACAGGCTACCTCTCATAGCCTGTTGTTTTTTTATTTATTCTTCATTATTATCCTCTTCACTTGGAGGTGGTTCAGGTGGACGTTCATCATGGTCACCTTCATCAATCAATGGGTCTCCAATTTCTCCTTCATCATCAGTTCCCGGCTCTTCATCAAATAAGTCATCAAACGGATTTTCTATTTCTTCCTCAAATATCGGAATCTCAACAGAGGCACTTAATGGGTCACTTCTATTTTCTGGATTGCTGTCACTAACTGCTGAGATCTGATAAGAGTAGATAGCCCCTTCAATCGGATCAGGAACTAGGTAACTAAACTCTTTTGTAGTACCTATTACTTCATACGGGCCTTCATCAATTGATTGTTTAATTTCAAATGATATGTCACTTAACTTTTCCTCAGGTCCATCTAACGTGTAGTCCCACAATAATTGTAATGCATTAGCTCTTTCATCATATAAAGCTTCAAAACCATTAGGTGGGTCTATCTTATCGTATTTTTCTGAGACCTTAGTTGGTTCTGTGCCTTTCACAAAGTATTCGTAGACAATTTCATTTTGTGGTGTGAATTCACTAGGTAATTTTGCGGGATTTGACCCTTTTTCAACCTTTTGTTGAACAACACTGTTAGGTACAGTGAAATCAGCAGATTCACCACCTGATATGTGGGTGAATAGATTTTTAAATAGTTTACGCGCAATTTTTTCTTCATCTACGCTTTTAAAATATGCATCTTCACTAATTCGATTAAATCCTGTCCATATCGCTGCTGTATATTCTGTTGTATAGCCTGCAAACCATACGTCTTTCGTTGCATTTTCTGGTAAACCGTATTTTTGTATTTCTTCTATAGGGTAGTTAGTAGACCCTGTTTTACCGGCAACTGGGACTGCATTGCTAACAAAGGCATCCCGACCTGTCCCATTGGTGACAACCGATTTTAACATATCAGTTATCATAAAAGCAGTGTAATCTGACATTGCTTCTTCAGTTTCTGGCGTTAAATCTATTTCCCTTCCATCAGGAAAAACAATTTTAGTAACAGCATGAGGTTGATTATAAAACCCTTCATTACCAAAGGCACTGAATGCACCTGCCATGTCTAATGTAGATACACCAGTACTAAATCCACCTATAGCATATGGTTCGTAAATTTGTTTTTCTAGTGGGATTCCTAACCCAACCGCAAAGTCTCTTGCTTTATCGAGACCGACTTCTCTCAATGCTTTAACTGCTGGAACATTAACTGACTGTTCTATAGCGTATCTCATAGACATCCAGCCTCTATATCCATCATACCAATTATATATTTGTTTATTAGAATCAGCATATGTCATTTGTTCGTCATTAATTTGTTCATATGTCGACCATTTTAAATGTTCAATTGCAGGACCATAATCAAGAACAGGTTTTATGGAAGATCCAGGTTGTGCTTTTGTATCTATAGCATAATTCCAACCTCTTGCAGCGTCTTGGTTACGCCCACCACCGATGGCTCGTATTTGACCTGTTTTCGTATCAAGTAATGTAATTCCTGCTTGAAGGTTCTCGTTTGGGAAGTTGACAACATTATTCGATTGTAACAGCTCATTAGTGTATTTTTGTGCTTCTGTATCTAACGTCGTATAGATTTCTAGGCCACCTGAATATAGATCGTAATCTCCAGATTCATTAATTTCCTCTATAACATAATCTAAAAAGGAGTCATAAGGTTCGGATTCTATTGTTGTTACATTCAGTGATTCTTCAACAGGTATTGCTTTGGCTTGTTCAGCCTGTTCAGCTGAAATAAAGCCATGTTGAGCCATTAAAGATAGTACAACATTTCTTCTTTCTTCTGCTGCTTCAGGATTTTTAATAGGATTGTAATTATTTGGACTTTGAGTCATTCCTGCTAGTAAAGCAGCCTGATGTAGTTGCATTTCATTTAAATTATCTTTATCAAGGCCGAAATATACTTCAGCTGCTTTGCCTACTCCGTACGTACTTCCACCTAAAAAGATTTTATTTAAATACAGTTCTAATATCTCTTCTTTTGATTTAATTTGTTCAAGCTTATATGCTAACCATGCCTCTTGAACTTTTCGACTAATTTTTTTTTCAGATGTTAACACATAGTTTTTGACAACTTGTTGTGTAATTGTACTGGCCCCTTCAGCACCGAAGCCTTCTGTAATATTAGCAAGAACAGCTCCACCTATTCGAATGGGGTCAATTCCATGATGTTCAAGAAAACGAGCGTCTTCAACGGCTAGAAATGCATCTTGAAGTACTGTTGGAATTTCGTTATATTTTACATACGTGCGTTTCTCTATCCCAAGCTCAGCAAATTCATTGCCATCTTTATCAAATACCTTTGAAGAGAATGAGGCTTGAAATGCTTGTTCATCTAATGGAGGTACATCTTTAATGATTACATAAAAGGCGATTGCTCCAACAATAGCACCAATAATACCTAACGTAAAAAATACTAAAATAAGTTTCTTAATAAATTGAAAGATACTTTTTTTAGGTTTTTGTTTACTTTTATGGTTACGTTCAGCTTGTTTACGTGCTGTTCTTGACTGTGATTGACTTGCCATGTGGTATTCCTACCTTTCAACTTAATAATTCGTAGCATAGTTATGAGAAATAAATATTATCTAATATGTTAAGATAGTCAATACGGGGCTTATAGCCTAGCGGGACATCATGACCTAAATCCACTATCTCTTGTTTTGTTATTGATTTTCTATCTCCTTTTTTCATACGGTCCCAAAAACTTAACAGGTGGGTAGCTTCTAGCAGAAAGATCTGCTCATTTTTAGTAAATCGTAAAATGACAAAACACAATCCATTATGATTTATTACATCACGCATATGTTTAATTTGATGGTCGTGAAAGTTTTGCAAAGGGAATGATGTTTTGTTTCTAGTTTCTTTAGCTTCAAAATCTATATACCTACCTTTGTAAATACCATTATAGTCAGTAGTTGAAGCTTGCTTAAAATACGCTTCTTTAATAACAGCAGCACTTCTTTTCGGATAGTCAACTTGTACGATTTGAACTGGCGTTGGCTTTTTGTGAATAACCGCTATATTGTGTAGTAAATAATAATTATTAGAGTCATTAATATCCTCTTCCAAAGTCATACCACGATTACTGTATGAAGCTTTTTTAGCGGTATTAGTATCTTTATTTTGATTTTCTTTATATAATTTACCATTCGGATAGCGAATCACTGATTCATCCTCCTCACCTAACTTCACCAACTATCATAACAAATAATAAAACTACATTGTAACGATTTTAACAAAGTGTCATCATAATGATGTTAAAAAAAAAGTATAGGTGTTTTTTTAAGTTATGGCAAGTGATAAACTTCTTGTTACACGTTATTTAGCCTCAAACAATTAGACGAATGAACGTATAAAAATGTTACAAATATAATTTTTGAGTGAGGTAAACTATTGGAGAGTGTACTATGAGGACATGTATTTGAGGTGATTCACACGTAATATATTAAGATGAGGGAAGGCTAGCCCTCATCTCTTAGTTTCAAGTTAAGTAGCAGGTTTATTAGGGCCTTCTAGTTTTGGGTTACCATATCCCGTTGCTTTCTGTTTATTTTCTCGCGTATTTTGCTGCTGTTTGTTTTTATTTTTGGCCAACTAAAACACCTCCTAACAATTAGTGTAAACAATCCTGCTATTTTCATGCGAACTGCGTTGTCGAATTGTTGCAAATATAAAATTGTCGACTTTCTTTGTTGAATTACTTCTAGTTTTGTCAATCGTGGAGGTGTAGAGCTTAACATCACGAAACTATAACGTATAAGTCAAAGGAAGATATGTTTAGTTCAATGATTGTAAGTAAGTTAAATATACTGACGAGGAGGAAGAAAATAAATGGAATTGACCAATAAAGAATTGCAGAATTCGGTGTTTGATGAATTGCTTGACTATCTTGAATTAATAGATCAAAAGCTAGTTAATCATGTTGAAGAACACATAGGTATATATGTTGAGCAACAACAAAGGAATATTAAAACTATATCAAATAACCTTCATAAAATAGAAAATATATATGACCATAACATCATCGACATTGCACTCTAATCCCACAAAGAAATTCAGCAAAAGATACCCTCGCTATCCTTTCAATCAATCCATTGAATTGATATAATAATACTGGAAACTTAAGTAGATTAATTGGAGAAAATAATATGGAAAATTACGAAAAATTAATAAAATTAACAAATATGTTAAAGACATTTAATAATAAATGCATAGATATACTGGAGCAAAGAAAAGAGCTTACTCATGTTGAAGTTGATTTTTATCGTGAGGTATATCCGTTTGCTAATGAAGTTAATAAAATTCTTGATATGTGGAAAATCAGTGCTTTGCAATGGATTAATGAACAAAACCCTAAATATATTTATCCATTGCAAATTGAATCGACTATTGAAAATTTACAAACATTGTCTGTTCAAGCTTTTTATAATGAAGGTAAGGGGAAGCGTTTGTTAAACCTTCATCAATCAGTTGATTATTTATTGAATGCGATGATAAGTGAACTTAAAGAAAAATAATAATAAATTGTATAATTTCTTTTTTCTCTATTCACAACAATATTAATTGTGTTATAGTATTAACGATAACAACATATGTTCACTACTAGGGGGGTCCAATAGCTTGGACTGAGAGAAGAGCGCGGTAAAGTTCTTTGACTCTTAGAACCTGATCTGGCTCATACCAGCGTAGGGAAGTAGAATTCGACCAGCTTATTATTACTTTAGCTATGTCATAAATTACTTTCAACAAAAGGGTTCTCAATTTTGAGAACCCTTTTTTAGTTGGTATGGGTTAGCAATTTCATAAGATAGTTGGAAGATGTATACTTCATTCAGACCGACTATCTGACAGTTGATTCATTCATATTATTGAGGAGGAATTTTCAATGACAAAAGAAAGTATTGCACAAAATATGACATTTCCTTGTAGCAAGAAGGTTTATGTACAAGGGCACCAAGCTGGCGTAAAAGTTCCGATGAGAGAAATTGAGCTTCACCCTACTAGTGGCACTTTTGGCGAGGAAGAAAATGAACCTGTGAGAGTATACGATACGAGTGGACCGTATACAGACGTTGCATATGCTGTCGACATACGAAAAGGTCTTCCAAAGCTACGAGATGACTGGATTAATAAACGAAATGATGTAGAACAGTATGAAGGCCGTGAAATACAGCCAGAGGATAATGGATATTTAGAATCAGATCCTCGTTCAAATCTTGAACAATTTCCACATATTAACAAGCAGCCTCTACGAGCAAAAAGTGGCGGATGCGTTACACAATTGCATTATGCAAGAAAGGGTATAATAACCCCTGAAATGGAATTTATTGCTATACGTGAAAATATGAGCCCAGAGTTTGTACGAGATGAAGTAGCTAGTGGACGTGCGATCATTCCAGCAAATATTAATCATCCAGAAAGTGAACCGATGATTATAGGTAAAAACTTCCACGTGAAAATTAATGCGAATATTGGCAATTCGGCCGTCTCGTCATCCATCGATGAGGAAGTAGAAAAAATGACATGGGCTATTCGTTGGGGTGCAGATACGATGATGGACTTGTCTACAGGGAAAAATATACATACAACGAGAGAATGGATAATTAGAAATGCACCAGTTCCAGTCGGTACAGTTCCTATTTATCAAGCGCTTGAAAAAGTAAATGGCATTGCGGAAGACTTAACGTGGGAAGTATATCGTGACACATTAATTGAGCAGGCTGAACAAGGTGTAGATTACTTTACGATTCATGCAGGGGTACTTTTGAGATATATACCAATGACTGCAAAGCGTACTACAGGAATTGTTTCTAGAGGTGGTTCCATTTTAGCGCAGTGGTGTTTAGCACATCATGAAGAAAACTTTCTATATACTCATTTTGAAGATATTTGTGAAATCTTAAAAACATATGATATATCAGTTTCTTTAGGAGATGGTCTCCGTCCAGGTTCCATTGCTGATGCGAATGATGAAGCGCAGTTTGCTGAATTGGAAACATTGGGTGAATTAACGAAAATTGCTTGGAAGCATGATGTTCAAGTGATGATTGAAGGACCTGGTCATGTTCCGATGCACCTTATAAAAGAAAATGTGGATAAACAACAAGAAGTTTGTCACGATGCGCCATTTTACACACTAGGACCATTAACGACAGACATTGCACCTGGCTATGATCATATTACTTCTGCAATAGGTGCTGCAATGATAGGCTGGTTTGGAACGGCGATGCTATGCTATGTAACACCTAAAGAACACCTAGGCTTACCGAACAAAGAAGATGTTCGCGAAGGAGTTATTGCTTACAAAATTGCTGCCCATGCAGCAGATCTTGCGAAAGGACATCCTGGTGCTCAAAATCGAGATGATGCACTTTCTAAGGCACGCTTTGAGTTTAGGTGGCACGATCAATTTAACCTTTCGTTAGACCCAGAGCGAGCACGTGAATATCACGATGAAACATTGCCTGCCGAAGGTGCTAAAACAGCCCATTTTTGCTCAATGTGTGGGCCTAAGTTTTGTTCAATGAGAATATCTCAAGATATTCGAGATATGGCAAAAGACCAAGGTAAAAATGAGTCTGTAGTGATAGAAGAAGGAATGAAGCAAAAGGCAGAGGAATTTACGCAAACAGGCTCTAATATATACGGCTAAATCTTCTATATAGTGAGAAGTAGGCGAATAGCGCTTACTTCTCATTTGTTTTTACTATGAACTTTCATTAACAGACTATTTCTAACAAAACTTATTCTTTTTCCACGTGAATTGAAACTGGACGATCTTTCCTCGTAGCTACTGTTTCGATTGCAAATTCTGCTTCTTCTTTATGTTTTGCTGCTACATTTTGTCCGAATTTATGTTTGGTGTTTTTATAACCTTTCCGTTTATGATTAAAATGCTTACCACGACCCATCCTTAATTCCTCCTATGTATAGTTTTCCATCTTTATTACTATTGGGTAAAAAGGCGATAAATATAACTTTTATTCAAAATAAAATGGAATTTAATGATAAAATAAGATCAAACTTCATTAATATCCATAAAAAGAAAAAAATGAAAATATTTCCTATGGATCTTTTGAACTGATCTCTATAAGTGGGATATATTTTAATGATGTTAAGAAAAGTGTATTTTTAACTTGAACGTATTAACTGGAATGGAGTGGTGAGGTGAAAAAAGAATGGTTAATTATTCTATCGGGGCCGATCATTATTTTAATAACTGTTGGAGTGATTCTAACTATCAATTTATACAAGGATTTTAAAGAAAGCGGGTTTTCAACATGGAGCCACACGTGGATTCCACTAGAATCATTAAGAGATAATGACGCATTCCATTTGTCATATGGCATGAAATGGAATGGTGTAGGTAGTCCAATTATAAAAGAAATTACAATAATAAAAAGTGATGGTACAGCATTAAATGAGAGTGATAGATTATCAGCTATACCTTATATTTATGTAAGTGGATCTTATGGAAGCTTAGCTGAAAATGAGGAAAGGAAAATAGATACCGTATATCGAGATATTCAAGACTATCAACCTGATAAAGAAAGGTTTGTATTGACATATGTACTAAGAATGGAGGAATTTGATCAATCTTACAAGACGACTGAAATTAAGAAGTTGAAAATAAAATATAAGCTTTTTGGTATAGAGCGTGTTCAGTTCATTGATTTTGATGGTTTTTTTAGGAAAATTGATAGTTAGTAGCTTAGGTATTGGATAAAAATAGAGGGGATTATAGTATCCCCTCCATATTATGTCTTATAATATGATGTCATAGTTTTTTAGATGAATAGTAAGAGATTAGCCAATTATGTTTTATTATCTGGAGTCAAATGAACGTGAAAGCCCATTTTGACTTGCAGCTCGCATATATCGTTTAGACGATTTCATCTACAACATACTCAGGCTTCTGCGCTCCATCAGTCTCTAATTGACGTACAATATTTCTGTAATCTCTAATGGGAAGGTTTCCATGCAAGTAGATTTGTCTTGCGAAATCAAGCAATTCATTACCATCAATAGGTTCATATTTCCTTTGAGAAATAAAGTGGTTACGCAATTCTTGAACATTCATGAGAACCCCTCCGATTAATATAATTTATTTATATGGTATCACGAAAAAGCACTCTTTTAAAAAATTTTAAATATTGAGAATTCCGACAATTACTTACATTTATTTTATTTTTTTCTAATTAGCTATTTTTAAATAAATTGTTTGCTTTAAGTACAAAAATATGCACATAAATATATACACTATTAGCTGTCATTCCTTTATAAATATGGTGTTAACCGAATAAAACCTTTTCTTACTGCTAATTTATTTCAAAAGCAATACAGTTTAAGAAAAGTGTTGCTGTCGTTTTTTTCATAAACATTACGCGTATACAACTAGTTTTCAATAGAAATTAGATCAAACTATTACTAATAGTGACTTAATGATACACATTAAAAAAAGATTCTTTTGTCACGATATTGTGTAGTATAATTGTTTATTCTGTTATTTATATAGAATTTTTTATTAGGAGAAATTAGATGAGTAAGCATGAACGTCAAATGATAATTATTGGGTTAATATTAGCTATACTTTTTCTATACTTTTTAAATCCGGTGACTAATTCTAATCCATCTGCTCCAACTGCTAATAAAGGTGTAATCGACCTTACCAATTGGAACTTTAAAAAGGATGGCTTAGTTAGTCTTAATGGGTATTGGGGATTTTATGAAGATGAACTATTACAACCTGCTATTTTAGATAAGAACGAATTTAGTTATAACTATCAAAATGTCCCGAATGTTGGTAATCAAGTACGAGATACGAGTGTAATAAATATAGATGGTTTTGCTACATATCGACTAAAGGTATTTTTAAATGAAAAACATACTGACCAACTTTTCGGACTTAAAATTAATGATATACGCATGGCACATAAATTGTTTATTAACGGTTATTTAGTAGGACAGAGTGGGGAGCCTACCAACAATGTTGAGACGCAACAAATCGGTAATATTCCTTATGTAAAGTATTTCCCGCTAAGTCAAACCTCTTTTGAAATAGTCATACAAGTATCTAAATATGATTATTATGATGGGGGTATCATTGACGATATAGAATTTGGCCTTCAAGAGGACATATCTAAGTTACAATTAATCTCTTTTGGTACAGATTTAGCAATTATTTTTGTTTTGTTGTTATTTTGTGTATACCATTTGTGTATTTATTTTATGAAAATGAAAAGTAACAAGTTTTATTTCTACAATGGATTATTTTTCTTATGTTTATTAATCTCTTACTCATGTAGAAGTGAGAAGCTATTTATGTTGTTTTTTCCATCAATTTCAATTGATACGGCCTATAAGATTCAAGATATATCAGCATATAGCGCAATTTTATTCATATTCCTATTCCTTCATACGTTAGATTCGACTTTACTTTCTAAAAGAGTTGTGCGTATTGCATGCTCACTCTTAATGGTGTATCCTTTAACAGTTTTGCTGTTACCTTATGATAAATATACTCATATGGAGATGGTCTTCGTATTTATTAGCGGAGGTTGTTTAAGTTTTATTTTCTTTAAGTTAGTGTGGGTATTTTATAAAAGAAAATATGATGATGTAGAGAAAAGAGAGCTATTACTATTTTCTAGTATATTTATTTTTCTGTTCTTTATGTACTTCGGTACGATTAATTTCTTTGATATTATGGTAGCTTTGACAGGAGAATATATTCAATGGGAACCGATTATAAAAACTCGATCTCAAATTATTTATGATTTAGGGCAATACAGAGAAATAAGTATAGTTATCTTTGTAGCGGTGATGTATATTTTATTAGCTCTTCGATATACACATACTTTTGGCAAGCTTGAAAATTTATCAAATAAGTTAATTTCAATGAACAAAATGAAAGATGAGTTTTTAGCAAAAACTTCTCATGAATTAAAAACACCATTACACGGTATTGTTAATATTTCTTCATACTTGCTAGAGAAAAAAGATCAAATGTCAAATAACGATAGGAATAATCTTACACTCATTCACGACACCTCAGTTAAGCTATCCAATCTAGTAAATGATTTAATTGATGTCTCCAGACTGAGAAATGGACAATTGCAGTTACACATAGCAACTGTAGATATTCAAGTATCAACTCAAATCGTGTTTGACGTTCTCGCATTTGAAGTGCAAGGGAAAAATATTGACTTAATAAATAATCTCCACGATTATCCGCTAGTAGAAGCTGACGAAAATCGTTTACGCCAAATCTTGTATAACTTAATTCATAACGCGATAAAGCATACAGAGCATGGAGAAATTACTGTTTCTTCTCAAAAAATAGAAGAAACTTTATACATATATGTAGAGGATACGGGAATAGGAATCCCAGATGAGAAAAGAGAAGAGATATTTAGTTATTACGAACAATTAGATCAATTTATACAAGTTGATGGCTATCAAAGTATGGGTTTAGGGTTATATATTAGTAGGCAATTAGTAGAAAAGATGAATGGCCATATTTGGGTTGATTGGACTGAGGTTGGTATAGGGTCTAGATTTTGTTTTACTCTACCTATTGTTCAAAGTCCGAAGCTAGTCGAAGAAGTTGGATCAAATACAACTACATCTACACTTAAACAAAATGAGGATTTACAAAACGATAACGACAGTACTTCTAACTCTGATCAAACGATCCTCATCGTAGATGACGAACGTGCCAATATTCAAGTGCTTCAAAATATGTTATCAAAGCAACATTTTAAAGTAATAATTTCATTTTCAGCTAAAGATGCTTTAAGTAAACTCAATGAACATCCTCATATTGACCTTGTTATAACTGATGTAATGATGCCACAAATGTCGGGAATTGAGCTTTGTCAAAAAATAAGAGAGTCAAAATCATTCATAACATTACCTGTTTTGTTAGCAACAGTGAAAGATATGCCAGAAGACATCGCTCTTGGATTTAGTGCTGGAGCGAACGATTATATTACGAAACCCTTTGACTCCAACACAATATTAGCGAGAATTCAAACATTGCTTGCTATGAAAACATCGATGGAGAATGCTTTCAATAATGAACTAGCTTTTTTACAAGCACAAATAAAGCCACACTTTTTACATAATGCTCTAAGCACAATTGCATCTCTATGTTATACAAATGTTGATGATGCTATTCGTTTGCTCAAAATGTTAAACCAATATTTACGTATCATTTACAACACAACTCCTCAAACGATGTTTATACCACTAGAGCAAGAATTACAGTTAATAGAGGCGTATGTGGAAATTGAAAGAGTTAGGTTTAAGTGGCTTAACTTTACAGCGACCATAGATGATGGGTTAGATGGAATTTATATTCCTGCATTATGTATACAGCCTTTTGTTGAAAATGCGATTAGACATGGAGTATTTAATAAAAAAGGAGAAGGAAACGTTTCATTATCAATTATAAACTGTAAAACATCTATACTTATTATTATAGAAGATGACGGAGTGGGATTGTCCGAGGAAGCATTAAAGCAGTTTAAAAATGGAGAACTGAAAAATGCAGGGATAGGTATGACGAACATAAGAAGAAGGTTAGCATCTTTGAATGAAGAGCATATACAAGTTGATTCAAAAACAAACTGTGGAACTAAGATTACATTGGAATTACGAAAAAGAGTCAAGGGTGACTTGTATGATACTGAATTGGAGGGCTTGTAATGCTTAAAGTGATGATTGTAGAAGATGAACAACCAACGTTAGATTTGATGAATTTATTAATAAGTCAACAACCTCAATTAACTGTTGCTGGAAGCTATACAAGTCCAATAGAAGCATTGGAAATGTTCGCTGTCATTCGACCTGATGTAGTTTTTCTTGATGTAGAAATGCCCGAAATGAATGGCATCCAATTGGCAGAAAAAATAGTACAAATCGATCAAGATATCCAAATTGTATTTACAACAGCATATGAACAATATGCTGTTCAGGCATTTAAAGTTTATGCAGTTGACTACCTTGTAAAATTTGTTACTTCTGACGATATTAATAGAGTGACTTCCCGTTTACTAAAAAATCATTTGGACAAAACAAAACTAGCACAAATAAACTTAACAACGAAGACATTAATACAATGTTTAGGAAAATTTGAAGTAAGAGGTGAAGATGGAACAGTTGTAAAATGGCCTACAAGGAAAACAGAAGAGCTATTTGCGTATTTCCTCATCCATCCAAACCAAGTCATTAATAAGTGGAAATTGATGGACATGTTTTGGACGAAAAACGCAACTGTAAATCTCCACACGACTATTTCTAGATTGAAAAAAGTGTTGAAGGAAAATAATATGAAGTTACAAATTCGTAACTTAAACGACGGTTATATACTGGATGTCGAAACAGAATATTGTGATCTACTAACTTTTAAAGCGTATTTTGCGCACAATGACAAGGTAAATAAAGACAATCTTAAAATTAGTGAAAGAACCTTCCAAGTATATAAAGGGCATCTATTTGAAATGAAAGATTATTTATGGGTTTTAGGGGTTGAAGAAGAGCTGACAGTGATGTATGAAAAACTAACACGTGAATTAGCAAATTACTTTATAAAAGAAGGGGATATTAATCGCTCAGAAGAAGTTGTGAAAACATTTTTAACTTTATACCCTCTGCATGAAGAGATGACTATATTTCTTCTAAATATATATGCTAGCCATCATATTTATGAAAAAAGGTTAAAAGAATACTATAAAAACTATGTCAAGTTATTAAGGGATGAGCTCGGAGTCGAGCCTTCAAATGAAGTAAAACAGTTCATCCCCAACTAAACATAACTGAGTCAAGAGTGTTGTTTGAAATCTAATTATCAAACAGTACTCTTTTTTTTATACCGTAACCTTTATTTTATCAAACATATATTATTGGGGATTTTTCCATAATGATACGTCTAAATACCCTTAATCTTTGTAAGAAAATTGTAAGCATCGTTTGTTAATATCTTTTTGAAAGGCCGCTATCGTAAACTTTGTTGCTATTTTATATCTTATATGGTTGGCATAGTAATCTGAAATAAAAGCTGTAAGAAACTCAATGTGTATACATGTTTACTAACAACAAATCATTGCGATAATAACCTTTTGACAAACAGTGATTATAGGGGGAATTTGATGAAGAAGTTAAGTGCTTTACTTGTATTCATGTCTGTATTATTACTATTTATGGGATGTTCTAATGAAGAAAAATTATCAGGAGCGAGCGGAGGTTCGGCTACACCAACAGAAGATAGCAATACAGAAGAAGTTGAAGAAACTTCTGGAGTTAGTGTAGTTGAAGTTGAAGAAGAAGAAGCTGAAGTAGAAAATGTGAGTCTTGAAATTGTACAAGATAACGGTATAGCTTGGGTTGATTCTATAGGTACTATTTGGTTGCATTCTGCAGCAATTTATGAAAACACGGGTGAAGTACCTATTAAGATTGGTGAAACACAAATGAACTTTAAAGACCAGGAGGGAGGGATTTTAGGTACGGCAACGTGGATATATGCAGTACCAAATGTAGTTTTACCTGGTGAAAAAGCATTTGTTTCAGAAAGTGCAATTATTGATGGTATTACTGATGCTAGTCTATACAAAGAAACTACATATAATTTTGAGTTTAACGAAACAACTGAAGATCCTAATTTAATGGAAGTATCAGCAATTAAAGGGCTAAAAGGCGATGAATGGAACCCATATAAAGTAACAGGCATAGTGAAGAATACGAAGGACGAAAAACAAGAAAGTATTAGTGTCGCAGGTGCTTTATATGCAGAGGATGGAAAATTACTAGGTATTTTAAATGATTATATTGATGTTGGTTTAAATCCAGGAAGTGAAGCAGGGTTTGAATTATTATATCCAGATATTCCAATTGAATTTGCTGATCAAGTAGCTACTATTGAAGTGATGGCGTATGGTTGGAATGATTAAAATATTGCTATTTTGCAGTTAATATTCTTTTTTTGGTCTTATTATAGAAATTGTTGTTTTCGTAATTAAATTAGATAACTGAAAGGGCATTGTAACTGTCATTTTTAAAATAGATTGATGTTGTTAATATTACACATTTTGATTCTTTCCTACGATAAACACCATTTAATCGAAACCAGACTCATTCTAATAAACTAATCTTATAATTGATCCCCACCCTTACAGGTGGGGTCTTTCAATTTGGTGAAGTAGCTGTGTTTAGGCTCGTATCCTTCAATCAGAAATGAGGCTCTTTTCTCCACACGAATTTCAGCACAACACATCTTGCTTTGACATACATTATTAAGGCCAATATTAATTCCTATGGAGGGAAATAGCAATGAATGTGATGCATCAAAGAAACAATAGGTACCCATTCCCGCCAGTTTGGCGACCACCATTTCCACGACCACCATTTTCGCAAGGGCCTTTTGTACCTTTTCAACCTACTAGTCCAATTCCACCTACGACACCATTTGCACCATTTTCAATTTCACCAGGAATTCCTGCCGCTCCTGTAACACCGTTTCGGCCAAGGCCAAGGCCAAGACCAAATACGTTTCAGCCGTATCCAACACCATACCCATTACAACAACCGAATATGCAGCAACCTCAGCCTGGTTTCGGATCTATCATGAATCATTTCAAAAAAGATGACGGTTCTTATGACTATAGTAAGATGATGAATACAGCAGGACAAATGATGGGGGCGATGAATCAGTTTAATTCTGCTTTTAAAGGTTTTTCATCATTAATAAATCTATAACCATCTTTGTCACATAGAAATGTTTCTCACGTAGTTTGAACCTTGTGAAAATGGTTAACTGCTAATTGAAAGGATGACTCTTTATGTAGTGGGCAGAAGCTATCTTGAGAAGCTATATTGGTTCGGGGAATTTCTGCCCTAGAAGTCATCCTCTTAGCTCTAATGTTTTTCTAATTCAACCCTTTCACGTCTACAATGTAAAGCATAGTTAGCTGCTTCTAAGTTTGAAATGGCTAGTGAATTCTCCATGCTGTGAAAATCGCCATTTTGAAATGCTTTAAGCTTATTAATTAAGATAGGAAGAACGTCTTCTACTTGACAACCGTTTATCCCATTCTTATCGATAGCACCATCTTGAAATTTAATATTAATAAAATTATCATTGTTGCGTGTCAGCTTCATCACCCCATGACCTTTATTATTGGCTACTCATTATTACTAATACAGCAACTCATAAACCTCATTCAATTGCTCTACACGTTTGAAATCTTGTTCATCTAAAGCATATATTATTTCATCAGGTAAAACCTCATCTAAAAAAGATATTTCTTCTTCATTTAATTCCTTAACAAAATCTCCTTCACTGCGATACGTTTTTGCAAGAAGTTTTTCATATATTTGTTCCGATATATTGTGTTTCTCTAAATAGTTTGATAAGGTTTCTTGTAAATATCTTAATGTCTTATCCATAATGTTTGACACACCTTTTATGTTTGATCAAAATACTTTGTAAACTCCTCAACATCTTTCACATTTTCACTATAATAAGGGTTTTCCTCAACACTCGTTTCAGGATCAAGATTTGTTTTGATTACTATTCTTGGCTCTTTCGATGGGTCTAGATGAGTATCAGTTTGTATATGTTCTGGATTTTCATTCTTATTATTCACTACATCCACCTCCTACATATAACTTGCTTTTAATTTTTAAAAATATGTAATTTATAGTATGAAATATGAAGTGTATAATCTTTTTTCATGCGTCACAGACTATGTATTGGAGCATAGGGTCATGTCAATTCGTTGCTCCAAATGAATTGAAAAAGGAGGAGCATAGGTGACAAAGAAGCAAAATAAACCACAAAAAACAAACATGGAATTTGGAAACCAATTTACACAAAAACGTCCTAAAAAGGAAATGAATAATAAGAACAATAACTAGGAGGAATATGAATGACTAATCGAAACAATAACCGCAAGAGACAAAATAAATATCCGAACAATAGGAATGAGACTGAATTTGCTAATGAGCAATCCATTCAACATGATTCAACTCCAGAAAATAATCCTAAATACGGAAGTGAATCTCACAAAAATTCCTAATGGAATACATAAAAAGCAGCGAATGAATATTATCCTTCGCTGCTTTTTTATATAGTATTAATTTTTACTCCCGTTTTTTGAGATAAATACGTATAAACCTATCGTTCCTGGCACTTTATTTAGTCTTAAAATTATTGAGTTCTCTTTACACTCATCATTCTGTTCATTTTTAGTAAGAATAGGCAGTAAGGTTTACGAAAGAGCTATTAATGAAAGTTCTATTCCTGGATGGATATCCGCTTGCGTTGTTGGCGTGGAATACGTATATCTAGTAGGCCATTCCTAAATGTTGCAGTTACGTTTTGTTCTGGGATCTTGTAGGGAACGTGAATGGTTCTTGAAGCCTGTTGGAATGTATGCATTTTTTGGTATGTTTGTTGTTTATCATTTGACTCTTCGATTATTTCACTATTATTAAGTGAGATTGTTACATAATGTTCGAAGAATTCAAGATTTATTTGCTCTCGTTTAACACCAGGTAATTCTGCATTAATAACATACTCTGTATCTGTTTCAAATGTTCGTATAGGTATTTGTTGAATGAAGAGTGGCTGGCTAAGGAGGTCATCAAGTGACTCAAATATTCGTTTAAAAGGATTTTCGCCAATGAATTCATTCATCGATTTGATTAAGCCATTGAATTCGTTCTCTAGATTTCTAGATAATTTATTATTATTGTCTGAACTCACAACTTTCACCTCAGTTAAAAAAGTTTATTCGCTATAACTTATGCACTTCGTTCGGAAAGGGCACAAAAAATACACAGAGTATCTCATGTCATGTAATGAAAAAATGGTATAAATGTGAACAATTTGTAAATTATCCAAAAATGTGATTGAAATCACAATTGATAGTATACGAAAGATGTATGCTAAAACATGAAAATTCCGTTTTAAAGGGGAGATAGACATGTTTTGTTATCAATGTGAACAAACTCCATCAGGAGGGTGTAAAGTGGTTGGTGTATGTGGAAAGGATGAAACGATTGCAAGCTTACAAGATACAATCGTATTTGGTTTAAAGGGTATTGCTGCATACCGTACACATGCTAATCAACTTGGATATACAGATCCATTTGTTGATGCTACGACTCATGAAGCGCTTTATATGACGTTAACGAATTCAAATTTTAATGTTGAAGAACATATTGATATGGCAATGAAGGTAGGGCAAGCAGCAGTTCGTATCATGGACGTACTTGATAAAGCTCATACTGAACGTTTAGGTATACCCCAACCAATAACAGTTTCTCAAAATAAAATTGAAGGAAAGTGTATCGTAGTAACTGGTCATAATTTATTCGCTTTGCAAGAGTTGCTTGAGCAAACAAAAGGGAAAGGGATAAACATATATACTCACTCAGAAATGCTCCCTGCACATGGTTATCCAGAACTAAAAAAATATCATCATTTAAAAGGGAATATAGGAAAAGCATGGTATGATCAACGTAGATTATTTGAAAAGTTTCCTGGTGCTATATTAGCAACCACAAACTGTGTGATGCCAATTAAGGGCACGTATGCAGATCGAATGTATTCATATGAAGTGGCGGGGTTGGAAAATGTTCAAAAAATAGAGAATGATGATTTTACTCCTTTAATTAATAGAGCGCTCCAATTACCCGATGCAAACATTGAATCAGAACAAACATTAGTAACCGGCTTCCATCATGAAACAGTATTAGGTTTGGCACCTGAAGTTATCCAAGCTGTTAAGGATGGCAAAATTAAAAGATTTTTTGTTATAGCTGGTTGTGATGCTCCAGGAAAAGGTGGGGAGTACTACCGAGAGCTGGCTACATCTTTGCCACCTGAAACAGTGATTTTAACTACATCTTGTGGGAAGTTTCGTTTTAATGATGTAGACTATGGCACAGTACCAGGGACAGACATTCCTCGCTATATTGATTTAGGTCAATGTAATAATTCAGGCTCAACGGTAAAAATAGCACTTGCTTTAGCTGATGCTTTTGAATGTGAAGTAAATGATTTACCGATCAGTATTGTTCTTTCTTGGTTTGAACAAAAAGCCGTAGCAATTTTACTTGGGTTATTTAGTTTAGGTATTAAAGATATTCGCATTGGACCTAAGCCACCAGAGTTTATTTCTGAGGGAGTGCTGAACGTTTTACAAGAAACATTCAACCTCCAATTAATTGATAATGCTCAAGACGATTTGGAACAAATGTTATCATTAACCGTTTAATTAGCTAAAATAATTTTGTTTTTTGGTGTGACCATTTTATACTGTCACTCTATGTAATAACAGTTTATGAAAATGAAAAATGAGTTGCTGCTCTAGCAACTCATTTTTTGGCTGTTCTCACATTAATTGTTGTTTTTCGAAAAAAACTTTATCTTATTGTCCATTTTCATAAAATTTGAAAAGAGCTTTTGTTTTTAACTCACAAGATTTCTGATTCGAACTTATTTACATCAATAACAAGATTGCCATTACAATCCACTGTAATACTTCCTTTTTTCTTAAGCTTTGTAATCGTTCTACTAATCGTTTCCCGTGTTGTACCAATCATATTAGCTAATTCTTTATTGGTGAATTGGGTAGATAGCACTCTTGTGTGGCTATCAACTTCTGTTCCGTGAGTTTCTGATAGTCTTAGTAACAATTTAACGATTTGCTCATATGTATTATTTAAAATTTGTTCTTCAAGTCTTTTTTGTAAATCTATAATTTTTTCACCCATCACTCTAAAAAGTTTAATACAAACTTCTGGATGTTGTAAAAGTAACTGTTCAAAATGAGAAATCGAAATTGCTACAACAGCAGTACTTTCAACAGCGAATGATGAAGCTGGATAATTCCCTTTTCTAAAAAAACCTACGTGTGGAAACATATCTCCATCACTTAATACTGATACAATCTGTTCTTTTCCTTGAATATCATTTTTATATATCTTTACTTTACCAGTATGTATAAAATACACATAATCTAAAGGATCCTCATGCATGAAAATATGAGTCCCTTTTTGGTACGTACGGGTAATTGCAATATTTACAATTTCTTTTAATTCAGTATTTATAAGTTCTTTAAATAAAGGTACATTACTTAAAACGTCTTCAATAGTTTGTTTATTCATTTCTTTCCACTCCACAGTATTTTCATTATATATATATTAACAGATTTTATTATTTGGCGACTATAAATAAAAACTTTCATTACGAACGTTTATTCGTTACAATAAAATAGATGTGATATTAATTTAAATAGGCGGTGAACAGGTAGTGAAAAAGAAGTCGCTGTCCGATATTATTGACGAACTAAAGGTAAATGATAATATTATACATTGGCATGAGGTAGAGCCGAAGGAAGCAAAAACAATGAGTATTCCTGACAGTGTTGACTCCAGAATTAAAACAGCTTTACATAATAGGGGGGTAAACGCATTATATACACATCAATGTACGGCATATGAAGCAGTGCAGGATGGTCAGAATATTGTAACGGTGACCCCAACTGCATCTGGTAAGACATTGTGTTATAATCTTCCAGTTCTTCAAGCTATTGCACAAGATGAATTGAACCGCGCATTATATATTTTCCCTACTAAAGCTTTAGCGCAAGATCAGAAGAGTGAATTAAATGAGATCATTTCAGAAATGGGGATTGATATAAAAAGCTTTACTTATGATGGTGACACTTCTCCCACGATTAGACAAAAAGTAAAAAAAGCTGGACATATTGTTATCACCAACCCTGACATGTTACATTCAGCTATACTTCCTCATCATACAAAATGGGTTAGCCTCTTTGAAAACTTAAAATATATCGTTATCGATGAATTACACACATATCGCGGTGTGTTTGGAAGTCATGTCGCGAATGTCATACGCAGACTTAAAAGAATTTGCAATTTTTATGGTAGTGATCCGATCTTTATTTGTACTTCAGCGACTATTGCAAACCCTAAGGAATTAGCTGAAAGGTTAACAGAAAGCACAATGACCTTAATTGATGATAACGGGGCACCAAGTGGCAGGAAGCATTTTGTTTTTTATAATCCTCCTGTTGTAAATAAACCTTTAAACATTAGAAAAAGTGCAACTGTAGAAGTAAATGATCTTGCACAAAGATTTTTAAAAAATCATATTCAAACAATTGTTTTTGCAAGAAGTAGAGTACGTGTTGAAATTTTATTAAGTCATATTCAAGAACTAGTTCAGAAAGAACTCGGTTCAAAATCTATTAGAGGATATAGAGGCGGTTATTTACCGAAGCAACGAAGAGAAATTGAGCAAGGTCTACGCAATGGGAACATAATGGGTGTCGTGAGTACGAATGCTTTGGAATTGGGTGTCGATATTGGACAGTTACAAGTGTGTGTCATGACAGGATATCCCGGAAGTATTGCAAGTACTTGGCAGCAAGCTGGACGTGCAGGTCGTCGTCACAGTGAAGCAGTTATTATTATGGTAGCTAACTCTAATCCAATTGATCAATATATTGTGAACAATCCAAACTATTTTTTTGAAAGATCACCAGAATCTGCAAGAATCAATCCAGAAAATTTAATTATACTAGTTGACCATCTAAAATGTGCAGCTTATGAATTACCCTTTAGGGAAAATGAACAATTTGGCAAACAAGATGTGATGGAAATAATGGAATACTTGGTGGATGAAAACGTGTTGTATCGTAATGGTGAGAAATTTTATTGGGCGAATCAATCCTTTCCAGCGAGCAATATTAGCCTGAGGTCGGCATCACAAGAGAATGTCGTTATTATCGATCAATCAAATATTGCTGACGTTAAAATCATTGGCGAAATGGATCGCTTTAGCGCTATGACACTTTTACATGATGAAGCGATTTATATACATGAAGGGATCCAACATCAGGTAGAAAAACTAGACTGGGAACATAAGAAAGCGTACGTAAAGAAAGTGGATGTAGAATATTACACTGACGCTAATTTAGCTATACAATTAAAAGTGCTGGAAATAGATAAAACAACGAATAGAAAAACAACTACAATGAATTATGGAGATGTTACAATCAATGCTCGCCCTACGATATTTAAGAAAATTAAATTGTCTTCATTTGAAAATGTAGGATCTGGTCCAATTCATTTACCCGAAGAAGAATTACACACGAGTGCTACTTGGCTGGAAATCCAAAAAGTTGACAATAACGAAGATGAAAAAACGTTGGAGCAAATTCTACTTGGGATTAGAAATGTATTTAGCCATTTAATACCTATCCACGTCATGTGTGATCGTAATGATATCCATGTAGTATCACAAATTAAAGCTACACATACAGGAAAACCAACAATATTTATTTGTGATCATTACCCAGGGGGGATAGGGCTAGCAGAAGAGGTCTATAAAAGTCAGGACTTAATCATTAAAGCATCGAGAAACCTAATATTACATTGTCCTTGTGAAGAAGGTTGTCCGTCCTGTATTGGCATCGAAATAGGGGGTAAAGACCATAAGAGAGAGGTGCTTAACATCCTAGAAAAACTTTAGCCTATAACTCTTTCATAAACTTTATTGCTATTTTACTAAAAATGGACAGTAAGATGAGCTTTATGAGAGTTCAATAATTGTAAAAGTAGAATAGGTGCCACGAACACGTACTGAAAACGTGCCATCGCATAGAACGAAGAGCAACAATCAATGCGAAAACAGCTTAAGTCATTGATTTTTCGTGTGACTTCTAGAACATACATGGCTATGTTAGTAATAGAAATGAGGCAGGTGAACATACGGTAATAACATGAATCAAATGGTCATTCATTTGTTTACGTTGTTATAAGTACTATTATTTATGTCTATTAAAAACAAACTTAATTTATATAAGAAACACCTTGTCAACGAAAGTGAGAAGAATAGCCAAAGTTTAAAAACAGACGATCATACTATACCGTTTCTTGAACAATGGACTTCTTTTTCGGCAAATCCATATTTTTTTGATGATCAATACTGTCTTATCAGAGAAGTTTCATATCCAATTGGGTATAAACATGGTCAACACTCGTTTGCTGAGCTCCATGAGGTAACTGAGATGTGGCAAAGCCATCACATTCAACACCCTCTCTCAGCAAAAAATAAAGAACCACATGATTTGTTCTTTTTTGATACAGAAACGACTGGATTAGGTGGTGGAGTTGGAAATACGATATTTTTATTAGGATACGCTAGAGTGTTTCAGGATGAGGTAAAAATAAGACAACATTTTTTGCCTGCTCCTGGAAATGAAGTTGCTCTTTATCAAAGCTTTCTTACAAATGTAGATTATACTACATTAGTAACATATAACGGTAAAGCTTTTGATTGGCCACAGGTGAAGACACGACATACATTAATTAAGGAGTCTGTTCCTAAATTGCCAGAGTTCGGCCATTTTGATTTGTTTCATGGATCACGAAGGTTGTGGAAGAATGATTTGGAGAACGTAAAGTTAACTACAGTTGAAAAAGAAAAACTTGCGATTAACCGAGGGAAAGATACTCCCGGATATTTAGCACCTTTGCTGTACTTTGACTTTTTACAAAATAAAAACCCAACAGGGATTTTCTCTGTGTTACACCATAATGAAACAGATATCCTTTCTTTAATTTCATTATATATACACCTCTCAAAAAAAATATTAGCTAATTACAAATTGAGTAACCCTAACGAGCAGTTTGAAATTGCCCGTTGGTTAGATACTTTGGGGGAAAAGAAAAGCGCTAGTTATAAATATAAAGCTATTGCTACTAGTGAAGATGAGCATTCTGATAAAGCTAAGTTCAATTTAGCCATGATATATAAAAGAGAAAAGAATGTAAAAAAAGCAACCGACTTGTGGAAACAATTAGTCGAATCAAATGATATGTCATTACAAATACAAGCTGCTGTTGAATTAGCAAAAGTACATGAGCATCAATTTAAGGAAATTGATGTAGCATTAAAATATGCGAGGTTTGCATATAAAATCACTTGTGAGAAAGAGTATAAAAAATACAAGAAAGCTGAATTACTAAAGCGTATTAGTAGGCTGGAAAAGAAGGGGAAATAACAAACACATTTATTTCCACGGAAAGCGCAAAAAGAGAGTTTATTCGGCATTATAAATAAAACAAATCGACAACAAATTTATGGTATAGTAAACATTTGTCGTAGCTATACATCTAGGGAATTAATCACCTTACTTAAGACTGTTGTGTTCATGTTAAAACATGATAAAATATTCATTAATAACTAACGCTCTTTTCACTTATTATGGTTATCAAATAAAACTGAAACAGATGAAGCTGTTTCAGTTAGAAAATATAGCAATAAAGTTTGAAAAGAGTCTAGCCTAAAGACAACATAGAGCTTTAAAAAACATAATGGAGAGAATATGAATAATGTATAAGAAAATCGTTTATTTATTTTTTGTTGTAATATGCTTGACAGTCATAATTATGAGCAATTTTAAAACAAGTCTACTGTGACTTATTGCTAATTTTGGATAAATATAGACATACATATATTCTAGAAGCATATATGATCATGAGTTATGTGGATATTTTAGTAAGTTAAATCTTTTTAAAATATAGGGATAAATTAGGTGTATTCATTAGTACATGTTTACCCATTTTTTCATAGGCTGTTATTGTAACATATGCATATGAAAGGAGATAAGGAGATGCAACCTAGACCAATTGTACAGCCACCGATTGTTCATCCAACAAAATGCTGTGTCCAACATCATTATTGCACATTTATTGTCCCGCACATTCACCCTAGTCACATACAGCATGTAAATCATGTATTGTATCAGCATCAACATTATTATCCACAAACAGAGTCTGTAGTTAATGAAGTTTCTAATCAACAATTCAATTGTGGAAGATAAGAACTTGAATAGAGTAAATTATAGGGACGGTGCTATACCGTTCCTATTTTTAAAGGTCGTTGATGTTTGCTCATTAATTGCTGTTAATCCTACTTAGAAATAAATACTATATAACTCCAGGTGTCTTTTTTTAACACAATACATATGTAAATAGCCTCGTTTTGTTGTCAATATTTGATTAAAAAAATTAAAGTTGAAAAAAAGCCTAACAGCAGCTTTTTTATAGTTATAGCAATATGGTGCTATTTTAATAGGCAGTCATTCCTAGTCTCATTATTAAGTGATCATAGAAATGATGTTTTTCCTAAAGGAGAATGAATTTTGATAAAAGTCATAGTCGTTTCAGGTTATAAGCCCTATGAAATTGGTATTTTCTCTAATGATCATCCCGCGGTAAATTTTATAAAGAAAGCACTTAAAAGTCGTTTAGTTTCACTTCTTGATAATGGACTTGAATGGGTGTTAATCAGTGGTCAGCTCGGTGTTGAACTATGGGCTGCGGAAACAGTGTATGCTTTACAAGAAGATTATCCACACCTTAAGGTTGCAATTCTTACACCATTTCTTCAGCAAGAATTGAATTGGAATGAAGCAAATAAAGAATATTACGAATATATTTTATCTCAAGCTGACTTTGTCGAAAGTATTTCAAACAGAACATATGAAAGTCCTAGTCAATTCCGACAAAAAAACCTTTTTTTGGTAAACAAAAGTGATGCATTACTCGCTGTATTTGATGAAGATAAGCAAGGAAGTCCTACATATTTGCTGAATGTTGCAAAAAATAGAAGAGATACGGACAACTATGATATAATTATGATAAATTTTGATGATCTTCATTTAGTTGCTGAAGAAGAATCAATGAATGAACAGTGGAATGAAGAATTGTAGAGAAGCCTTTGGACTACAATTTTGTTGTTACTGTTTCTAAATTTGAATAGCTATAAAAGGTATTTAACAACAACCACGAATGCTAATTGAAGTCCATGTTATTTTTATTAGTGCAAAAAAATAACTAATACGAAATGACATATGCAAAAGACAAATTGACAATTGCTCTTTCATTTGAAAAAATAGAAGTGGTAGAATGGGGAATTATGTAGAGGTGAATACAATGTTAGAACGAATTAAACTAAATGCTAAAGAAATTTTGGAAAAAGAATTTAAAACTGCGATGAGAGGCTATAAACAAGAAGAGGTAGATAAGTTTTTAGACTTCGTCATTAAAGATTACGAATCATTCCATCAAATTATTGAAGAACTACAACAAGAAAATTTACGCTTGAAACGTCAAGTAGATGATACATCTAAAAAACAAAGTGTACCATCTGGAAATACTAATTTTGATATTTTACAAAGATTATCGAGTCTTGAAAAGCATGTGTTTGGTAGTAAATTATACGAGTAAATGATTACCATATAAAAACTATTGCTATTTACAATGTTATTTACTATAATTAATGTTACGCGTTAATAACGTTCGGGTAATCGCTGCACATGTTCATGTGTAGAGGAAAGTCCATGCTCGCACGAGCTGAGATGCTCGTAGTGTTCGTGCCTAGTGAATAAATAAGCTAGGGTAGTTAGTGTAATACTAACTAACGGCAGGGAAATAACCTAAGTCTTCCTAGATATGGTTAGAATACCTTTAAAGTGCCACAGTGACGAAATCTTGCAAGAAATTGCAAGAGTGGAACGAGGTAAACCCCACGAGCGAGAAACCCAAATTATGGTAGGGGCACCTTCTTTAAGAAAATGAACGAGAAGAAGGACAGGTAAGGAAATTTGCCTGTAGATAGATGATTACCACCTTGGTACGAGGCGTTGGCCGTTTGTAGTACAAGGAACAAAACATGGCTTACAGAACGTTATTAATGAACTGAGTTAATTAGATTAGACTTAACAGCTCTCCTTTAACATGGAGAGCTTTTGTTATGTCGATGACCTTAAGAAAAAAGTACTTTCGTATTCAGTTGCAATCTTAAAAAATTATTAATGACCAACATTGAGAATTTCATGTAACTTTCTCCAAATGTACAAATTTTTTAAAAATAGCAACAAAGTTTGCGTATAGAGCATATGTAGATGTTATGATAATGAAGAAATTTGGATATGATCAATAAGAGTTATTTAAAAACGGCTCATCCAATAGGTTGATTAAACTACCGAATAACTTAGCTGTTGGAAGGGCAAAGTAATAAATTGATTTTAATTGTACTAAGCGAGTAATTTGAGAAAATAGGGTGATGACATGAACAATACTTATACACTTATTGCAACCGCTGCAATGGGTTTAGAAGCTATCGTTGCAAAGGAAGTACGTAGTCTTGGCTACGAATGTACAGTAGAAAACGGTAAAGTCATTTTTCAAGGTGACGAAAAGGCTATATGCAGATCAAACTTATGGCTACGTACCGCTGATAGAATTAAAATAAAAGTTGGTGAGTTCAAAGCGACTTCTTTTGAAGACTTATTTGAAGGGACAAAAGCATTAAAGTGGAGCAACTTTATACCTGAAGATGGTGAATTTCCTGTAAGTGGTAAATCTGTAAAGTCAAAGCTATTTAGTGTGTCTGATTGTCAAAGTATCGTGAAAAAAGCTATAGTTGAAAACTTGAAGGAACATTATCGATCGGCTGGTTGGTTAGCAGAAACTGGACCATTATATAAAGTCGAAATTGCTATTCACAAAGATATCGCAACGCTAACAATCGATACGAGTGGTTCTGGACTACATAAACGTGGATATCGTGTTGGACAAGGTGATGCTCCGCTGAAAGAAACTTTAGCAGCTGCATTAGTGATGCTTACAAACTGGGAGCCTAATAAACCGTTTGTAGATCCAGTTTGTGGCTCTGGTACTATACCAATAGAAGCTGCATTAATAGGGCAAAATATTGCACCTGGTTTCAATAGGGACTTTGTTTCTGAGCAATGGGATTGGATTGGTAAAAGTACTTGGAATGATGCACGTCAAGAAGTAGAGGACCGAGCAAATTACGACCAACCACTGCATATATTTGGTCATGATATAGATCATAGAATGATTACTATATCTAAAGAAAACGCTGAAGAAGCTGGACTAGGAGATCTTATTACATTTAAGCAAATGCAGGTAAAAGATTTTACGACTAAGGATCAACATGGTGTGATCGTTGGTAACCCACCCTATGGTGAGCGCATAGGTGAAAAACAAGTAGTGGAGCAAATGTATAAAGACATGGGCGAGGTATTTGGTGACCTTGATACTTGGTCAAAGTATATCGTTACTTCCCATCCGGAATTTGAAAAATTATACGGGAAGAAAGCTACTAAAAAGAGAAAATTATTTAACGGTTTTATTAGAACTGACTATTATCAATATTGGGGAACTAAACCCCCAAAAAAATAATAACTTCTGACACTGTTCTCCTTCTATGAGAAAAGATAAATATCTATAAATGGTGATGATAGGTGAGTAATCAACATATGCATATTATTCATTAAATTATCGTTATCGTTGTAACATTTAATATCGGAGGAATATAATTAATGATTCGTGAACGACTACCTTTTCAAGTATTAACGAATGATAACTTTTTTGATAAATTAAATGAATGGATTGGCGATGTATTTTATGACATACTACCTGAAGCAGGTTTAGAGCTTAGAGATGAACAAATTTTCATGGCATTTCAGCTTGAACGTGCATTTAAGGAAAAGAAGATAATATTAGCTGAGGCTGGTGTTGGAACAGGAAAGACAATCGTATATTTATTATATGCATTGTGTTATGCAAGGTATACAAATAAACCCGCAATTATAAGCTGTGCTGATGAGTCATTAATTGAACAGCTTGTTAAAGAGGAAGGAGACATTGCAAAACTTCGAAAACTATTAAATATGAATATTGATGTCAGACTGGCAAAATCCCCTGATCAATATTTGTGTTTAAACAAACTAGATGATGCAATGACTTTTTCAGAACATGACAATATTAATGATGTTTATGATTCACTACCGAAATTTGTGAATAATCATGCAGCCTTACAACAATTTACACCTTATGGGGATCGAAAACAATATCCTCTGTTGTCTGATGAGGAATGGAACATGATTTCATGGGATGTTTTTCAAGATTGCTCAAGTTGTGAAAAGCGACATCGATGTGGACAAATTTTGTCTAGAGATCATTATCGAAAGGCTGCAGATTTAATTATTTGTTCACATGACTTTTATATGGAGCATGTCTGGACGAAAGAATCACGTAAGAGAGAAGGGCAATTGCCGTTACTACCTGAATATAGCAGCGTAGTTTTTGACGAAGGGCATCTATTAGAAATTGCGGCACAAAAGGCGTTGACTTATAAAATAAAAGCAACATTATTAGAAGTATTATTAACTCGACTGCTTGAAAATGAGATAAGAGAAGAGCTTGCGTTGTTAATAGAAGAGACGATTGAAACAAATCAGTTATTTTTTGATTCAATAGTGGAGCAAGCTGTGCAAGTACAAGGGTCTCATCGAATGAACCTTGCTTTATCCGACTCTATTATTAATTATGCTAAACAATTAAACGAAAAGTTAATTGCTATTGGAGATGCACTAGTTTTCGAAAGTGAAACATATACGATAGAAGAGTATCAATTAAATATTGTTGATGAATACATCGATCAAGTGCAATATTCTTTGCAGCTAATGGTTGAAAATGATGAGGCTATAACATGGGTTGAAGCAAACGATGATGAAACAACTGTTGTTATTATGCCAAAATCGGTGGAGAATGTACTTGAGGAAAAAGTTTTCTCAAACAACATACCGTTTGTGTTTAGCTCTGCAACACTTTCAAATAACCAATCATTTGAGTATGTTACAGCTAGCTTAGGTATTCGTGATTATTTATCGTTTTCAGTGGAATCTCCATTTGATTACGCTGAACAAATGAAGATAAAGATGCCAATCCTACAAGCCAATGACAACTTATTTCAGCAAAAGTTTACGTATACAATGAAAGAGCTACAGAAAACAAATGGAAGAGCGTTAATATTATTTAATAGTAAACACGATTTACAGTTATTTAAGGAACACTGTAGTGAGCAAACGGAATTTTCATTTTTATTTGAGGGAGATAGAGAAATTAGTGAACTAGTTTCAATATTCCAAAATGAAGAACATACTATACTTTGTGCGCAGCATCTTTGGGAAGGTTTAGATATACCTGGCCCAGCTTTGTCTAATCTTATTATTTGGTCGTTGCCTTATCCTCCAAATGACCCTGTGTTTAATGCAAAGCGTAAAGCAACTGAGGATCCCTTTTGGACAATTGATGTTCCTTATATGATGCTTCGACTACGCCAAGGAGTTGGACGGTTAGTTCGTTCTCATCATGATAAGGGTGTTGTGACAATTTTTTGTACAAGTGATATTGATAAGGAATTAATCACAAAGGTAGAAACAAATCTTCCTACTAATGTTACAAAATCTTAAGAATTTTTAAATGTAAGATTTAGAAGGATTTATTATAATTGTATAGAATTATAGTAAATGAAAACAGTTTAAGGAGGAACAACATGAATCAAGATATATTAAAACTAGAACAACAATTTCTAGATTATGTAAAAAAAATAATAGGCTATAATGAAGCTGTTGGTTTAATGCATTGGGACCTACGCACAGGTGCTCCAAAAAAAGGAGTGGCCCAACGTTCTGAGGTAATAGGAACTTTATCATCTGAAATCTTTGAAATGACTACTTCTGAAGAAATGGCTTCCTATATTGCGAAGCTCTCGTCACAAGGTGTCAAGGAGCAGCTATCTGAAAAAACTATTAAAACTCTTAAAGAATGCAAAAAATACTATGATAAGAATAAAAAAATACCTGCAGAAGAGTATAAGGAGTTTGTCATTCTTAAATCGAAAGCTGAATCTGTGTGGGAGGAAGCAAAAGCAGCATCAGACTTTTCTATGTTCCAGCCTTACCTAGAAAAATTAGTCGAATTTAACAAGCGATTTATTGAATACTGGGGTTATAAAGATAACAAATATGATGTTCTACTTGACGATTATGAGCCAGGTATGACAGTGGACATTTTAGATAAGGTGTTTCATGAAGCCCGTGAGCGAATTGTCCCATTAGTAAAAGAAATTGCTACAGCAGAACAGCCTAAAACGAGCTTCCTGTTTGAACATTTTCCTAAAGGTAAGCAGCGTGAATTTAGTTTAGCAATTCTAGAGCAATTGGGCTATGATTTTGAAGCTGGTAGATTAGATGAAACAGTGCACCCATTTGCGACAGGCTTAAACCCAGGAGATGTGCGCATCACGACAAAGTATGATGAAAAGGATTTCCGTACAGCGGTTTTTGGAACAATTCACGAGTGTGGTCATGCATTGTATGAGCAAAATATATCAACGGACTTAACAGGCACGCCTTTATGTTCAGGAACATCAATGGGGATTCATGAATCACAATCACTGTTTTACGAAAATTTTGTAGGACGCAATTATTCTTATTGGAAAAAGAATTATGATTTATTAAAAGAACATACTAATGGTCAGTTTGATTCTGTAGAGTTAGATGACTTCTATAAAGCTATTAATGAATCTAAGCCTTCATTAATCCGTATCGAAGCAGACGAATTAACATATCCGTTACATATAATGATTCGATATGAGATTGAAAAAGGATTGTTTAACGGTGAAATTGAAGTGAAAGACTTACCGGAAGTTTGGAATAATAAATATGAGGAATATTTAGGTGTACGCCCTTCAAATGATGCCGAAGGAGTACTACAGGATGTACATTGGGCAGGTGGAATGTTTGGGTATTTTCCATCTTACGCACTAGGGTATATGTATGCAGCCCAACTAAATAAAGCAATGCTTGTAGATATTCCAAATTTTGATGAGTTAATGGAAAAAGGGGAATTAGAGCCTGTTCGCGAATGGCTCACAGCGCATGTACATCAATTTGGTAAACTGAAAAAACCACTAGAAATCCTACAAGATGTAACAGGTGAAGGATTAAATGCAAATCACTTGATCGAGTATTTAGAAGAGAAGTATCGTAGAGTCTATCAAATTAACAGCTAATGTTAGTTTAGCACATTAAGTATTGCAAAGCCTCCTTTGTCATTTTACAAAGGAGGCTTTGCTATAAATAAAAGACATATAAAAAGCACCTTGTTAAATTACTTCACAAGGCGCTTGTTGTTACATTGTTACCATAACCTATACCCTTTTGAACCGACTGGAGCATTTTGAATCATGTCTATGAACGGAATTGTATAAGCAAATAATATTAACAAAACAGTAATTCCGATCCATAGTTTCCAGTTTTCAAGAACCATTGGTGTTTTTTCAGCATGCTCAGTAACCTCTGCAACTGGGAATTCTGTTTCACCTTTTGGTGCAAAAAATGCTAAATTAGTAATAATAATTAGTACTAAGATGATACCGATGAATAAGATAGAACCGCCAATTGCTTGCGCGATTTGATAAGGTATCCATTCCAGTGCTTGTTCTGAGCCACCGTATGTTGAATAGTCGGAACGACGTGGAGCACCTAGTAGCCCAGCAGCATGCATTGCTCCTGACATAAATGTCATCCCGATAGCCCATACAATAGTTTGAATGATTGCTAGTTTGTTCATAGCCTTCGTCATTACTCGCCCTGTAATGTGTGGGATTAACCAATAGGCTGCACCAAAGAACGTAAGTAAAACAGTTGTTGCTAATGTTAAGTGGAAATGCCCTGTTACCCATATGGTGTTATGGACAACTTGATTTAATTGATTACTTGCGTTAATTAAACCACCTGCACCAGCTGGAATGAAGAACAACATTCCTATAAACGGTGCAAAAAAGCGTGCATCTTTCCAAGGTAGCTTCTTAACCCAGCCGAATAACCCAGTTGCACCTTTTGACCGACCATACAATTCGAACGTTGCAAACATAGAGAAAGCCGTCATTAAGGATGGTATGACTACTAAGAATGTTAAAATGACTTGTAAAAACTTCCACGCTGGATCAATTCCTGGCTCTGTTAATTGATGGTGAAATCCAACAGGGATAGAGAATAGTAAGAATAAAATAAATGACATTCTAGCTAGAGCATCTGAGAAAATTTTAGTACCTAATACTTTAGGAATAACAACATACCAAATCATATATGCTGGTAACAGCCAGAAATATACGAGTGGATGTCCAAAATACCAGAATAATGTACGACTGACCAACACATCAATCGTTTCAACAATACCTAATGACCATGGAATAAATTGAACTAACACTGTAGCAGCTAAGCCTAATGTTGCTACTAACCACAATATCATGTTAACGATAGACATAAAGCTTAAAAGTGGACTAATCTCACCTGGATGTTGTTTACGCCACTTTCTGTAATGTGCAAACATAGCAAACCCAGCTACCCAGCTACCTACAACAACTAAAGTTAATCCTATGTAAAATCCTGGATGTGCTTTTAAAGGAGCATAGAATGTATAAAGTACTGATGCTTCATTTAATAAAATAAATACTGCGGCAATTGCTGTACCAATTGTCATCATCCAAAATCCGATCCAACCAGTTAAACGAACCTTATTGGATAATGCACCTGCTGTTCTACTTAGGCTGGCAAATTGAAAGCCGATAATAAAGAATGTAGTTAAAACAAGACCAAGTAATACGCCGTGTACAGTTAAAATTTGATAATAGCCAAGCCATGATGGGAGCGTAAATTTCCCAGAACGAACAAGGGTTTGTAATAATCCTGCTAATCCTCCGAGTGCTAGTGCAATAAATGCGACATAAATATGTGCCATTGCCAATTTTCCATCGCGTCGATCAACTTTCGTTTCAACAATACTCATTATTCAATCACCTCGATTGTTGCAGTCATACTAGTATGACCTATTCCACAATATTCATTACATAAAACTAAATACTCCCCAACTTCATCAAACGTAGTTGTTACTTCACTTATATACCCAGGTTCAAGCATCATATTTGCATTTGTACCTGCAATTTCAAAGCCATGAATAACATCTTTCGTTGTAGCTACGATTTTTACTTTCGCACCCTTTGGTACTTGTACTTTCGTTGGAGAGTAACTAAATGCAGAAGCAACAAAAGTTAATTGATATTCATTGTCCCCGATTTGTACTAACCCTGGATTATCAAATGGTGCTGTTTGGTCAACCTTTTCTGGATCAATTGTTGTTAAACAACTAGGAGGTTGGTTTCCTAAATAAAATGCGCTAATACCTATAACAGTTAAAAAGACAAGTAGAGTTCCAACTCCAAATAACAACCATATTTTTTCAAACTTGTGCATGTGCATCGACTAATTCCCCTCCTTCTATAAGCGGTCTACAAATAAAAAATAAACTCCCAACCAAGTAATGATTAGAAAGAAACCCAACAAAAATACTGAAGCTAACGCTCCTTTTAATGAAGGTTCACTTTCTATTTTAGTTTTTTGATTTTGAAGCTCAGTTTTCGGCATCTCTCTCACTCCCTTCGTTATTGAACAAATTTCCTATTATTACACTATTATCTTACTAGACTAATGTGTAAAATCCATACAGTTATTAGGGTTTCACAAATTGTTCATATGTAATATAAACACTATGATAATAGTGATAAACTAATTTATCAGTGATAAATATCACAAAAAATAAAAACAATTTGTGAAAAAAATGTGAAATAGTAAAAAGATTTGATGTGTCTGCTTGTGACTTTTGTCATAAGGAGATAGTTTTCGGGCTGGAAGTGAAATTAAATGGCTCTTTTCGTAAACTTTAATGCTACTTTTACTAAAAATGGACAAAAGGATGAGCATCATGAAAATTCAACGATTGTAAAATAGAAAAAATACCGCCATAACTGATTTAAAGGTGCTTATATCTTAGAACAAATAGCAACAACCAATGCGAAAACAAGCAATGAAAAACAAAAAACAATCGACTAAATGTCGATTGTTTTGCTTGGCTGTGTATTTGATTACATTTCAATCATTAAAATGATTTGCATTTCTCCCATTGTTTCCACTTGAATAGGAACTCTAAAGGCTTTTTCGAAGCCATAGATCTTTGTTTGACCAACTAACACTGTAGGAGGTGTAATATCAATATTGATCCCTTTTTGAGAAAGTTGTGTAGACAAATTACCTGCAATCATATTACCAAACTCGCCTGTAAATGATTCAAGCATTTCTCCCTCAAGAGGCATACCGAACATGATTTCACCAACTCCACCAAATACAGTTGGGTTTCCCTCTATTATTAACCTTCCTCTTATATCCCCAGTTATACCAATTAATACGCCCATTGAGGATTGCAGTAACGGTTGAGTGAATAACGCTGGTTTATCAATTGTTACATCTATTGGTACTACTGTTTTAACTACATGAATTGTGCTGTTTAAAACACCTGTTACTTTTGAACTTAATGTGGCCAAACTGAATTCACCTCCATCATTTATTTCAGGGATTGTAATTGGGTAAAATATACCCATTACTATTTTACCTCATAATATTGATTTGTGTAATGACCTATACTGTTATTTAATAAATTTAATAGATTTCCTCGTACAATTCCAATAATTGTGTGCTGAACGTTATGATTTTTAGATTTATAATAATAATGCACAACAACAACTCCTTTAAAACGTTCGACTTCTCCAAACAGGGGAAGTCCTTTTTATTTGAAATCCCCTTCACAATGATCATCTCTTTCATTAGTAGTAAGAGTTACACACATTTAACTAGCGTTACATAGCTTGATTGAATAATTCGTTGAAATTGTTCAAAACATTTCTTTAGATGCCTTATCTTTGTAATAAAAGGAACAAAATTATATGAACGATGTTCATCTCCTTGTTTAACAGCTATTACATGTTTGGCTTTTTCGAAGAGCTATATACGTATATATGTAATGCTCAAGGTACTTGTTATTTGACACTCTTTTTGTAAACTATGCTGTTATATATACAAAATTAAGATAGTAGCAGTCTTATGTGATTATGATTATGTTAATGAAGAAAAGATACTAAGGAACTAAGCTAAGAAAGAAAATAAGTTATTTCATCTTATGAGTCAACTTATAAATCGATCAACTAGATTAGTATTAAATCAACGTTTACATAGCTCGTTCTAAACATGACTACAAAGCATGTTCCTTGCAAAGCCAATAATTTCACTACCTATTTCATATGAGGCCAGTTAAGAGATGGGAAAATATATGTTCAAATGATATGACTTTAGTACTATTTTAAAATCGTTATGGCGCTGGGGTTTTTCTGAATATTTTATAGTTTTACTATGAAACATCCTATTTAATATTGTAAAATAAGAAAATAACTAATCAGTCAGAATGTTAAGGGGTATTGTATATGGGGCAAACAGGGGTTAAGAAGTACACAACTCAAAATATTACGAGCGGATTGTTCGATATTTATCATAAAATTAATGGTGAAGGTGATAGCCAAACCGCGTCGAAAATTGTGCAATTAATGAAAAAACTTCAAAGTGATGAATTTACCATAGGTTTTTGTGGCCATTTCTCAGCAGGGAAGTCAAGTATGATCAATGAATTAATAGGTGAACAGCTATTGCCTACTAGTCCAATTCCCACAAGTGCCAATCTTGTTAAAGTAAAGAGGGGAAACAAGTATGCACGGGTTTACTTTCATAGTGGTGAAGTGGTGCAATATGAAGGTCCGTATAATTATGAACTTGTAAAATCTCTTTGTAAGGATGGTGATTCAGTCGCATCTATTGAACTTAGTGTTGAAACAAATTCCATTCCATTAGGGGTATCAATTATGGATACTCCTGGGATCGACTCAACTGATGATGCGCATCGTTTGGCGACTGAATCAGCTCTTCACATCGCAGATACGATTTTTTTTGTAATGGATTATAACCATGTACAATCAGAAGAAAATTTTCTGTTTGCAAAGGAATTAAAGGATCGTGGAAAAGAAGTATATTTAATCATTAATCAAATTGATAAACACCAGGAACAGGAAGTTAGTTTTTTTGATTTTGCAAACGGTGTAAAAAAATCTTTTTTAAATTGGAAAGTTGAAGCAGATGGTATATTTTACACTTCTTTAAAGAAAAAGGATCATCCATTAAATGAATTAGCTAGCGTCAAGAAGTTGTTACAGGAAAAAATCAACGAAAAGGATAGCCTCCTCGTAACAACTAGTTTATTAGCGGCTGAAAACTTACTAAATGAACATTTGCAATATTATGTAAACAAAACTTTAGATCGGCAAAATATATTTGAAAAAACTCTTTCTCAGTTACCTGCAAATGAACGAGAAGATCTTCTATCAAGCATAAATAATGTACAACTAGAAATCGATGAGAAACAACAAGCATTGGAAAGTGCAGAGCTAAATTGCAAAAAGGACATACAGGCTATTTTAGATAATGCATATCTTATGCCATATTCTACTAGAGAACATGCAAGAGCATTTATTGAAGCTAGTCAAGCTGATTTCAAAATAGGATTATTCAGCCCCAAAAAGAAGATTGCAAAAGAACGGGAAGATCGCTTAGGTGTACTGTTTGAAGATATAAAAGATAAGATTTCTTCACAACTGGAATGGCATATTAAAGATTATTTTTTAGAATTCTGTAAAAAACAGGATATTGGGGAAGATGAATTGACTAGAGACATTCAAACTTTCTCCATTACACTAGAACCTTCTATGTTGGAAAACATATTAAAAAAAGGAGCAAGATTAACTGGTGATTATGTCCTGACATATACGAATGATGTAGTTCAAATGATTAAGAGAATGTGCCGCGATGACACAAATGAAATTATTAATAACATAATCATTGAGTTGAAAAAGCATACAAGTACACAAATTGATATGTTACAAAATATTCTTAAGCAGCAGAACAATTTGATGGAAGCTAAATCAGGGCTTGATCAATTGGTATCGATGGAAGAGAGACATAGAAAATCTCTAAATAACCTTCTTCATAGACAAAATGAACTGCCTCAGGATAATGAAGAGTTGAAAGCCTTATTGGAAGAACATATTGTCTTTACTTCAATGGAAGATACAAATCAAGATAGTGAAGTAACTAATAGCCAAGTAATTCAAAGCAGTTTAGATAATACAAACTTGACACTACGTAATAATCGTAATCAAGGGGATCGCGTTAACGAAACGATTAAATACTTAAACCATGTTTGCAATCAAATATCAGCAACACCTGGGTTTGCAACAGTTGCTAATGAGCTACGTGAAAAGTCTGAAAGGCTTAAAAATAGAAACTTTACAGTCGCATTATTTGGAGCTTTCAGCGCAGGTAAATCATCATTTGCAAATGCTCTCTTAGGAGACAAGGTATTACCAGTTTCACCAAATCCTACAACAGCAACGATTAACAAAATTATCCCACCATCGGATGAATTTCCACACGGGACGGTAAAAGTTAAATTAAAGACTCAGCAACAAATATTTGAAGATGTGCAACAGTCATTAAAAATATTTAATTTGAAAGCTAGCACTTTGGAAGATGCGATTAAGTTATTGAAGCAAGGTAAATATCATCAGCAGGTTATTGATAGTAGAGATCAATCACATTATTCATTCCTTCACGCTGTTTGTAGTGGATATGATACAATGTTCAAAAATATAGGCTCTGTCATCACGACTAGCCTTGCTGACTTTTCCGACTATGTTTCTGTGGAAGAAAAGGCGTGCTTTGTTGAATGGATTGAGCTAGCCTTTGATAGTGAGTTAACAAGTCAAGGTATATCATTGGTAGATACACCAGGCGCAGACTCAGTTAACGCTCGACACACTGATGTAGCCTTCGATTATATTAAAAATGCAGATGCTATTCTATTCGTCACTTACTATAACCATGCATTTTCCAAAGCAGATAGAGAATTTATTATTCAGCTTGGAAGAGTGAAAGATACTTTTAGTATGGATAAAATGTTCTTCGTAGTTAACGCATCTGATTTGGCTCATTCAGAAGAGGAACTCGGTTCAGTTATGAACTTTGTAGACGAGCAACTTGTCTCTTACGGTATAAGGGACCCACGTCTATATCCAATCTCTAGTCATAAGGCGCTAACATCAAAACAAAATGGATCTAATGATACTGATTGTGAGATGAAAGATTATTCAGGAATCTTACGTTTTGAACGAGATTTTAAAACATTTATCATAGAAGAACTCGCAGAGATAACTATAAGCTCTGCTTACACGGATATAGAGAAAATAAAAAATATGTTAGATGACTATATCAAAACAGCAACTACAAGCAATGAAGAAAAAAATAGCAAGCTGTTGGCAGCAACAGATGAACGAGAAAGCATTCGGTCTATTATTAGCACTTACCAGATCGACAGCCAAAGGCGGTCAATTGATCAAGAAATAAAAGAATTAGTCTATTATATTCAACAACGGAACTTTTTACGTTTTTCAGACTTATTTAAAGAAAGTTTTAACCCTTCGACCTTACGTGAAGATGGTAAAAATATTCAAGTGAAATTGGAAGGTGCATTAGAGGAATTACTGTCCGCAATATCGTTCGATTTAGAACAGGAAATACGGGCAACTAGTCTACGTGTTGAAGCATTTTTACGAAAACAAGTTGCTGAAATATTTGAAGATATAAATACTCGTGTTACGGGAATAAACGATCATTTACAATTTAATATAAATAGTGAGTTTGAGTTTCCAACACCAGCTTTTCACTATCCTTTTATTGGAGATGAAATCAACAAAAATAAAGTAATAGGGATGTATAAAAACGCAAAGACATTCTTCGAAAAAAATGGTAAACAAAAAATGAGTGATGAAATAGTTAAGCAATTAGAGGGGCCGATACCTAGCTTTTTAGAAACTATGAAAACTCAAGTGACAAGCCATTACCAGTATAATTTCGAACAGTATGTACAAGCATCTCTACAAAAGTTATTAAACGAAAATGATGATTATTATGAAGGAATAATTCTTGCATTATCAGATAATGTAGATGTATTCTTGTTACAGGAAATACGCCAATCTATAGTGAGTAATATGGATATTTAGGAGGAACTCTCATGTCAGAAGTACACAAAGCAATTTCGAGTCATTCACAAAGTCAACATCGCCATATTCAGATTTTTGTACAATTAGACAATCAAAGAGAAGCTTTAATTGAAGAGGCACTTGAATTGTGTAAAGCGAATCAACCTTATTCTGTTGATGGCATTAACGAAGTAACTACTCAAATAAATGCACTTGCCAGTAAAGGAGTCAGTCCTACGAGGAAATATGTTACTAACACGATGGTGAAAGAGTATGCACAAAAGCTCGTTTTAAATAAATGGGGTCAGTAATTCGTTGTTGTTACGGAGAAGCAGTTTTCGCATTGATTGCTGTTTTTCGTATTAAGAAGTAAACACGTACACAAATAGAGTTCGTAGCATCTTTTCTTCTGTACAACAATGACTAACAATATAAAACCACTTTTTATAGAACTAATTTGAAAACAAAAGCAACAATGTTTCGAAAGAGCCTACGGAAGTGACAATTTTTAAGGTAGTTTGTAAAAGTTTTTTCCTATAGATGAACAGAATGTTGATAAGCGCTTACCTACATTTATTAACCAAGAGCTATTAGCAAAAGTTTAATCAATGCGAATTGTTTTAAGGTAGAAATAGTACGAGTAATGAACAATAGCCTATGTAATTGACAACATGTTTAAGTTCATTAACTGATTTCCTTTTTTGAAGAAGAGAACTAATGGAGTATAACTTTATGCTTATTTTACCCATTAGCTTCTATGACAAGTTTATATAAATGGAAAGGAGAGAGGACATGAAACATATTGTTGAAGTTGATTGGTTACACAAACATATTTCCAATGTTCGAATCATTGATTGTAGATATCACTTAGAAGATCCTACAGCAGGATTAAATAGTTATTTACAAGGGCATATCCCAGGAGCATTGTATTTTGATTTAGATAAGGACCTATCAGGGCCTATTGAAAATCACGGTGGCCGTCATCCACTGCCAAATATTGAAGAATTCTGTGAAAAATTATATGCAGCAGGAATTGATCAACATACGAGGGTAGTAGCTTATGACGATCAAGGAGGAGCCTTTGCATCACGTTTTTGCTGGATGCTATTATATGTTGGTTTACAGCATGTACAAATTTTGAACGGTGGATATGCAGCATGGAAAGAAGGACATATGCCAATAACAGCGGATATACCAACAGTAACAAAGGGTTTTTTTACTCCTCGTATTCAGCATGATATGTTGGTAACTATGGAAGAAGTTAAAGTACATAGCCAACTTGAGGACGCTATTATTATTGATTCGAGAGAAAGTAGTAGATATGCAGGAATTGAAGAACCTATTGATCAGCTTGCCGGACATATTCCATCAGCTATTAATTATTTTTGGAAGGATAGTCTACATTCCAATAGTATGTGGAAAACGGGTGATGAGCAGATTAGCAGGTTCTCACAACTCAACAAGGATGAAAATATAATCGTCTATTGTGGGTCTGGCGTTACTGCATGCCCAAATTATTTGTCTTTAAAGGAAGCTGGCTATAATAATATTAAACTCTATGTGGGTAGCTGGAGTGATTGGATATCGTATGATGACAATGAATTTGTAAAAAATTAATAAGTATATGTTCGTATAAATTTCCTATACTAAGCTTGGAGGTTTGATTGACCTCCTAAATAGCTGTAAAGGAGTACGACGATAAAATGGGAAAAACAAAAGCAGGTAATGCAAATGCACAAAGAAATAATAACGCTAAACAGAAAAATGACTATAACAATGAATTTGCGTCATATGCAGAAGTTGAATCAAACAAAATGAAAAACCGTAAAAAAGAAGAGTAAATGTAATACAGTAAGCATAAACACTTAGTTTTAATCATTTATTAACCCCAAAGTCAGCAATTTGTAATTGATACATAAAATGCTGACTGTTGGGGTGCCTTTATTATTATAGATACCATACCGAATGCTTCTATTATCATATTGTTATTTTGTGTTTTTCATCTTTGCAGCATTCTCTAGTTTGCTTTTTGGAAAATTGTTTGCTGCTGAATCTTGTCCATAACCTTGTGGATTTACTCCTGAACTAACTCGCCCTCTCGTTTTACTTTGTTTAGTCAACAACTTCACCTCCATCTAATATTTTATCCACTTCATTATTTATTATGAATTGACCTCTCAACAAAGTCTCTTTTCATTAGGCTGTTTTCGTTTGCATTGTAGCTCTACGATCTAAGATGTAAGCTACTTATAGATGTAGTGTTAAGGGCATCTTTTCTTTTGTAAATCAATGACTTCACGTAATACGTATTCTAGTTTAGGAACGATATTAACAATTACGAAAAGAGCTATTCATTCATTTTGTTGTATAATGTCTCCTCAGTGTTTATTACATCATCATGTATACAACATTGTTAGAGCATAACGTTGAAAAAACGAATAGATATTTTAAGGAATTTACGTTAATATAAGGAATGTGTTATCCAAACTTTTTGGTGGATTCGAAACAAATCAAGATAGGGTTGAGGCATAATGATAAAACATAAGTCGTTTACAGTTGATGAATACATTCAATACTTAACTAATAAAGGCTTTCATTTCCGAGAAGATGCGCTAGGATTTATTACATTCGGTCAGCAATACACAAAATCAACAGATGAACTAGTTAATTCAGCGATAGAAATAACATTGAAAGTACAAAAGGAGTTTGATGGAAGTTTTTTTGTCTCTTTACTAGAATCTTTCAAAGAGAACAACATTAAAACTCGAGAAGAAGCCGTACAATTTGCCTACATAAAAAACCTTATGTAATTTCTTATAGGCTAAAAGTTAACACATAAAGAAAACAGGAGCGTTTTTACTCCACTCCTGTACTACATTTCACTTCTTTATTTTTCCTTGCAGGTAATTCTGATAGCACCATACCACTAAAAATGCAAATACAGCCAATAATTGCAATTCGGCTTAATTGCTCATTTGCCCAAAGAAATCCAGCTAAGGATGCAAATACTGGTTCTGTTGCAAATATTAACGCAACTCGAGTTGGAGTAGTGGATTTTTGGAAAAAAGTTTGTCCTAAAAATGCTAATGCTGTTGCAAAGATTGAAGTAATTACTAAAGCAAAAAATACTTCCTTCTGAAGTAAAATGTTTATTTGTAATTGATTTGTCCAATCTTCAAAAAGAAACGCCAGTAATAATGATAAAAAAGCCACCGTTAAGATTTGCGTGACAGTTAGAATTAAACTCGGGAAACGCTTCGTGTACTTACCTGTTAATATAATATGCATCGCAAATGATATGGCACAAAACAGTACAAGAATATCACCCCGATTAATTGACACTTCGTCACCCATCGTTAGCATATAAAGACCTATAGTTGCTAGTATAGCACCAGCTATTCCGTTACGTGTCATGTTATTTTGTAATAAAAAAACCGCGAATATTGGAACGAGTACAACACTTAGACCAGTAATGAATCCAGCCTTAGATGAAGTTGTGTACAATAAACCAAATGTTTGAAATGCGTAACCTAGAAATAGCCAAATACCTAATATTACTCCAGAGATGAACATAGGTGCATTTAGCTGTTTTAATTGTTGTTTATTAAAAATAATAAGCCAGCTCAATAAAAATATTCCTGCTATAAAAAAACGAATACCATTGAAGGAAAATGGATGTAAAAAAGAAATAGCATTTTGCACGAGAACAAAAGTGGTACCCCATACGAAAGCTATAAGTAATAGAGCACCATCTGCAACTACGGACTTTCTCAATATTTCTTTCTTCCTTTCTCAAGCTAAATAAAAATCTAAATTGTAGTGTATCATACATACTACAAAATAGGGAATACAAAAATTGTGTTTATGTTTGATTATTTTCCAATTGATTGCTGTTTTTCGGACTGTGAAATAAATACGTAAATATGTAACGTTCAATGATCTTTGAATGTATCTTTGATGCGGTTTTACAAAAACCTCTCATCTAAATTGAACATTTTTTAATAACACAGTACATTTAACGAAAAAAGCCTTACGAAAAGACATTTCAACATTTGAACAAAACGGAGGTGAAAGGGGAAAAAATGAAAGTTAAAATAGAATGGACATATAAGGCAATCAATAAGCAAGTAATAACGTTAACATCTGAGGAAATTAGTGTGGAAGCTGCTCTTTCAATCAGTGAAGACTTCGAACGTACTGGACGAACAAACGAGTTATTTTTTTATGATGAAAAAGATACAAAATGGACGAAGAAGGAATTAATTAGACTTTCTAAAGAACTAGAAACTGAACCAAGCGATATAATTGTATATTTTGATGGTGGTTATGATAACAATAACAAACAAGCAGGGCTTGGTGCAGTTATTTATTATAGTCAAAACAACAAAAAATATCGTTTAAGGTCCAATGCGTTATTTTCAGAAATTGAAACAAATAATGAAGCTGAATATGCAGCGCTTTGGTACTTACTTGGGCAAGTAGAAGAGTTAGGTATTCACCATATCTCTGTTACATTTCGTGGAGATTCACATGTAGTACTCAAACAGCTTTCAGGTGATTGGCCATGCTTTGATGCAGCATATAATACATGGTTAGATAAAATAGAGGATAAGATACGCCAATTAGGTATTCATCCTCATTACGACCCAATTTCAAGAAGGCAAAATGGTGAGGCTGATCAGCTTGCAAGCCAAGCGTTGGAAGGGATAGTCATTCACAGTAATGTTGAAATTTAAAACTTATCATAACATATATATGTATTGTAGTCATGACAAGGAGGGTGGATACTTTGGAAAGAAAACTAATTATTGAACAGATAAGTGAAATCCTCGATACGTACTGCCAAGATTGTTTTGTAAAAAGTAATTTTAGAAAAGAATACGGGAAAACGTATGCACAATCATTTTGTATTCATACTTGTACAGTAGGTAGCTTATTAAAGAAATATGGAGAGAATTTGTCACATGGTCAAGTATATCTAAGTGGGAAAGAAAATAATGAAGGACTTGAACGTAATATGCCAATTCTTGATAGGGATTACTAGCTTAATCATTTTGGAGATGATGGCTAATAAGCCTACGAGGAAAAAACCGCATAATTGCGGTTTTATATTTATCTTAGTTACGTTAAATGGGGGAATATCCTAGTTTGTTATGTTGAGCCTTTCCAATTAGGTGAAGTAAATACTCAAGCAAAAATGATTTGAATTACTGCTTTGCTTCATTGAGCTGCTCTTCACATTGTGATAATAATTTCTCTGACTGTTGTAAAAATTCATTATCAAAACCAGTTGAGTTTGCATTTGCATCTACAAGCTTAGCACGTGCTTCTGAAACAGCCTGAGTAGCTCCTTCTAGTTGTTCTTCATCCATACTCATTGTGGCACGTCCTACTATTTTCTGTGCACTTTGAATTGACATGTTAAGATCTTGTATATCATTATAACCTGTGTATACTTCATTTTCTTCCTTAGTCAATACATACACCTCCTGACTATATAGTTAGTCGGAGAGTAGACGATTATTCACTATAATTGAATATTTTTATATAAGACGATGTTGTAAACGTTGTTACCACAGGACTAAGGTTAGCATAGTAACTTTATGAGACCAGCATCGTAGTATCAGAGTTAGGGCTACGAAGAGTAGCTTGTGAAATCATATTATAGTTAAAAGCAACTATTTATATAAGAGCAATTTGTTCATAAAGTGTGAGGGCCAATTTACAAAACAAAAAAGACTGTATGATTCAGTCTTTTTCAAAAAAATTTTATGTGAATGAATGCTAAATTTATAGTTTTTCAACATTGGCTGCTTGAGCCCCTCGGTTTCCGTCAACAATTTCAAAGGAAACTTCTTGACCTTCCTCCAATGATTTATATCCATCACCTTGAATAGCTGTGAAGTGAACGAATACATCATCGCCACCTTCAACTTCAATAAACCCATAACCTTTTTCATTATTAAACCATTTTACTTTACCGTTTTGCATAATACTATTTCCTCCTAATACTTCCTGCACAAAAGTGCTACAAAATAATTTATTATCAATTAACGGAATATATTAAGCTGAAGCTTTGTAATATCAATAGCTGTCTAAGATGATGAAATCTTACATTCTGCTAAATGATGTCTTAAATATACACCAATGAAATTATTGAGTCAAGATAAATAGACAGAAATAACAGAAAAATAAGAACATTACATAAGTATCTTATATTGTAAAAAAAGTTCTTCTACTCTGTTAATGATAGGAAGGGTTTGGAAATTATGATACAATCAAATATAGAGAGGTGTTATAATGAGATCATTTGTACAAAAAGAGAATAGGCTGACACCACTAACAGTTCAAGAAATAGATGAGATGCTCAGCAATTTAAGAAATACACAATCATATGCTACTAAACTTCGCACTGACTCGATATATGACAAAAAAATCACAGTTGTTTCCCGTGAAATTGATGAAGTGGTAGACCAAGTAAAGGATATTTTTACAGAGGTAAGAAATTCACATAAGATTCCTCTTTATGAAATTAAAAGAGACATCATTCCAACGATACAGCAGGCTGCAGAAATTCCTAATCTTTTCTATCTATTTAATGAATTGCATAAAAAGGATGACTATACATATCGACACAATATCGGTGTTGGAGTGATTGCAACATTGATCGGGAAGTGGCTGAACATAAATGAACAGGAGTTACATCGTCTTACACTTGCAGCAACGTTACATGATATTGGCAAAACGAAAGTTCCATTAGACATACTCCAAAAGCCTAATAAACTTACCGAAGATGAATATGAAGAGATAAAAAACCATTGTATATACGGCTATGACATGTTAAATAATACTAAAGGTATTGATGAGCAAATTAGTTTAGTTGCTCTTCAGCACCATGAACGTGAAAATGGTGAAGGTTATCCTTATGGGATAACAGGAAATAAAATAGATTATTTTTCCAAAATTGTTGCTGTTGCTGATGTTTTTCATGCGATGTCATCCAATCGTATTTATCGTGTTGCATCCCCGTTCTATAAAGTGATTAAGGAAATGAATGATCATATTTTCGGTAAGTTTGATCCAAATATCTTATTTGTTTTTCTATTTCACATGATGGATACAACAGTCGGACAGGGTTGTTATCTAACAGATGGTCGACAGGCAAAAATAATTATGATAAATCGCTTTGATCCAGTAAATCCACTAGTGCAAGTGCAAAATGAAATGATCGATTTAAGTAAAGAAAAAGATTTATTCGTAAAAACAATTATAACTTAAAGGACTTGAAATGGCAGGGAGTAGTACCTACAGCCATATCAAGTCCTATTTCATATATTTAAAGACGATCCTCTTGTCGCGATCACTCCATAAAACTATAGCATCAAACGTTTTACCATCTTTTTTGAAGTTTTTTATAACGTTAGTTTCACCAGTTTTTAATAGCTTTTTTATGTTTGTTTGAGATACCGTTTTGCCTAAGATTTTCTTAGAAATTGTAAATTTACAGTCAGATTTTTTATAGTTTGTACAACCGTAGAAATTTCCGAAGTCTAGAATGCTACCATTGCACATTTTACATTTACCGAAAGATATTTTTTTCTTATTAAATTTACGTTTTTTCTGCTTCGATCCGACCGTCTCAATAGGAATGTTTGTAAATGACCAACTGTGACTGTGCTGCTGAGCATCTTCTACTATATTCTGTGATAATTTTTTCACTTGTTCAATAAATTTTCGGGGTGAAGCAGAACCTTCACCTATTTCTGAAAGTCTTTGCTCCCATTTTGCTGTCATGCTTGGGGAGGCCAATATACTATCTCCTAAAGCTTCTATTAGTAGCATGCCCTTTGCGGTAGCTATCGTTTGGTTTTTGTTAATGTCTATATAATTACGATTCTTTAATAGGTTTATAATTCCCGCTCGTGTTGCCTCGGTACCTAGCCCTTCGGTTTTAGCTAATACATTCTCTAACTCAGTATCATCTAAATGTTTCCCTGCTGTTTTCATTAGGGTAATCAAGTTACCTTCAGTATATCTCTTTGGTGGCTTTGTTTGTCCTTTTTTTACATTTACTTTTGCAACGGTGCCATTTGTGTTCTTTTCTATGATCGGGAGAATTTGATCTCCACCATCCGACTGGTTATGTGGATGGTTTATAACTTTTTTCCAACCTTCTTCAATTTGTTCTTTACCTTTTGCGATGAAAGTAGCACGGTTGTCTACTAATATATGTATAGTAGTATAATTAAAAATAGCATTGTTATAAAAGGCACTTATTACTTGTCTTACGATTAAATCGTAAATTTTAGTCTCTTCTGAACTTAACTTTGTAAGATCAGGTATCTGTTCGGTAGGAATGATAGCATGATGATCAGTTACTTTCTTTTCATTTACATACCTTTTATTATTAATTATCGACCCATTTGGTGGGGGTAATAAATTTTCATATCTCTCTATACCTTTTAAACGAGATAGTACAGTTGGTAGAACTGTAGCTTCTTCTGTTGTTAGGTACTGTGAATCTGATCGAGGATACGATATATTTCCTTTCAGATATAGTTTTTGTAATATATCTAATGTTTTCTGTGGTGAAAGCTTAAGTGTTTTATTTGCTGTTGCTTGAAGTGTAGACAGATTGAATAGAAATGGAGGCTGATACTCTTTTCTTTCTTTTTTGACATCTGAAATGATACTATTTTTATCTTTACAAAATTCAGCTACAGCGATCGCTTGTTTTTCATTAAAAATCTTAGTTTCGTTTTTCTTATGCCACTTAGCTTTAATTGACTGTCCTAAAAAGTTAAACTGAGCTTCGACCTCCCAAAAATCTTCTGGTTTAAAATTAGCTATTTCATGCTCTCTTTTGACTATTAAAGCGAGGGTAGGTGTTTGAACTCTCCCGATAGAAAAAACATCTTGGATCCCTTTTTCTTTTAGTAGAATCGTATAAATTCTTGAGGAATTTATACCAATCAGCCAATCTGCGCAGGCGCGACTTAAAGCTTCAAAATAAATATGTCTCGTATCTTCTTCTGTAAGTAAAGAGGAGAAACCTTTCACGACTGAAGCCTGAGTTAGTGAAGAAATCCAAAGCCGTTTCATTGGTATACTTACTCTGCATTGTTTGATGATTGTACGTATAATTAATTCACCTTCACGTCCAGCATCTCCAGCGATAATGATTTCTTGAACTTCAGCACGTTTTAATAAATTTTTAATAATATTAAACTGTTTTAATTTAGATGTAGTTACTTTATATTCAAATCTATTAGGTACCATCGGAAGTGTAAGTTTATCCCATTTTTTCCATGTTGAATGGTACTCCTCAGGTGATTTTAATTCACAAAGATGCCCAATCGCCCAGGTGATAACTGCTCCATTTGGGAATGTAGTATTTGGTTTCACCATTAAATAACCATCATTTTTAGCAAAGGAAAAAGGAGCAGCTAATTTAGTGGCTTGGTCTGGTTTTTCGGCTATAACTACTTTCATATTTCTTCTCCTTAATTTTGATCGCTCTATGATTATAACAGTAGATTATGTGAAAGGGTATGTTGAACTTCGAGGATACGTAAAAAAATCTATCGGTTAAAGAGATTTAAGCTTTTTTCATGTTTATTTAGAGAATGATATACAGTTAAATCTAGATTGAATATTAGAACAAGATTAACTTTAATCATGTATAATCGACATCATAGATGACAGGAGCATTGATAAAAAAGAAGGATCTTTTCGTAAACTTTGTTGCTATTGTTATCAATTTTAGTACCCAAAAAGTGTTTTTATATTGTTAGTCATCGTTGTACAGAAGAAAAGATGCAACAAACTCTAGTTGGTTACGGTTTATTTCTTAATACGAAATACAACAATCATTGCGAAAACCGCCAAAAAGAAAGAGCTTGAAAACGATGTTCAAGCTCTCATTCGATCATATCAACTTTTGTTATTCGTACAAATCTGATTTGTCTCTTTGGTCTTTATTCCGTTTATTGCCCTTACTATTATCACCAGCTACTATTTTACCGGGTACTTCACTATTAGTTGGTGAATTTTGATTCTTGCTCCCGTAATTCATTTTTTTAGTCATCATATCAGCTTCTTTCTTACTATTTTTGTGTCAATTAGTTGATGTTCTCCTTCAGCTATATACTTGCAATTTTAGTTTGTACAGCTAAACCTTTATTAATCAAGGAATTATAATTAAATTGGCGAATAATAATATAACAGTAATTATAGGAGGTTTATGTAGTGGAGGATTTTAATTGGCATCATCGATCTGGTCAAGAATGGGATAAAAAAGCTGAATTTTGGAATAACAGAAGTGAACAAATGTGGGAAGATGGTAGCAGGAAAACAATTATCCCATTTGTAAAAAAGTACTTTAAATTGGGTGGGGTAGTTGCAGATATTGGCTGTGGAGACGGTTATGGATCACAGAAGCTAGCGAAAGAAAATTATCAAGTGGTTGGTGTTGATTTATCGAAAGAGATGATTGAGAAAGCAAACCTTTTTAATAATGAGGAAAAGGTAACATTTATAAAAGCTGATGCTAGAGAACTTCCTTTTACATCTAGCTCAATAGATGCAATTATCGCAATTAATTGTCTTGAATGGACTGAAGACCCAAAGCATGTGTTATTAGAATTTCAGCGTGTCTTAAAACCTAAAGGCTTTTTTTGTGCAGGTATATTAGGCCCTACTGCTGCTCCTAGACAACATAGCTATCCTAGACTATTTGGAGAAAAAGTCATATGTAACACGATGATGCCTTGGGAATTTGAGAACTTAGCAAAGGCACATGATTGGGACATTGTAGATGGTCATGGGATATACAAAAAGGAGATTCAAGACGAACAAATTAGCAGCTTACCGAAAGAGTTAAAGCAAGCTCTGACTTTCATGTGGGTATCGATGCTAATAAATAAAAGTGAAAAATAATGCTGTTAAAACGGGTTTATAAAGCCTCTGTTATGTAGAGGTTTAAGCCATCCAATAACCGAGGTAATAAAAAACAGGTGGCTGGAAATTACTATCCACCTGTTGTAGCTTGCCCATACTTTCTCACTTTTCTGGGAATCTTATTAATACCCGTAACCAAGCCCACCGCCACAAGCGACGCCAATGATAATTAACAGTACGAATAAAACAATTACGAGTGCAAATATTCCTCCTGAACGAACACCATCAACCATGTTATCACTCCTTAAATTTAATCATATGAGGATGGATTCCATTCCCTCATCAACATTAACATATTCATGCACTGTCAAATTGCTTGTGTATTATTCCTATTTAGTCTCAAAAGTTCAAATTGGTGAGTTGTTCCTATTTTATTCAAAGCTGTTTTCGCATGCATGGTTCCTTTTTATCATAGGGGTTTTATGGCACCTTTTCTCTTTAAGGCTATGAAAATCATATCATAAAAATCAGTTACTCCATGTAAGTTCAAAAAGCATTATTGTTTATAAAAAGGCTTGATTAATTTACAAGATGAATAAGCTTTCTATTTGTTCATAATAACTTGAATCAATAATTTTAAAAAAACATATTTTTGTAACCAATTGAATATTCATACGTATGTAATATTGAATAATATTTTGGAGGTGACAACTTGCCATCAAATGAAGATCGCATGTTAGCAGCAGTAATATACGTTATTAGTTTTTTTACAGTGTTTTTAGGTCCGTTGGTTATTTGGTTAATTAAAAAGGATGAATCATCTTTTGTTGATTACCATGGAAGGATGTATTTTAACTTTTTCATATCATACACTATTTATAGTTTAATAAGTATGCTATTAATGCTAGTCATTATAGGATTTTTAACTATATGGTTGGTCGGAATTTACATTTTTATTTTTACAGTTATAGGAGCTATAAAAGCATATCAAGGAGAAGAGTATCAAATTCCTTTTGCGATTCGATTGTTATAAGCAGTACTTGATTAAGGCCACATGATTGTGGCCTATTTTTATTGATGTTAGAAATTAGTTCACTGAATATTTAAGCGTAGCCATATCATTTAAGTCGGATTTGTCCAAATGTGATCGTTTAATTCTATTGATAGCTATCATAATAATGGTTAAAATGAGCTTGTATTTTTGTAAAAGCTAGGTGATTTTGTTGCGGAACAAAAGGCATATGATTATTAAATGTTGTTTTATCATGTAATCAAATGGTTGTTAGGGATTGATTGATATTATTGGTATTAAGAAATAGAAGTGGATACCACTAAAGAGTGTATATTTCTTTCAGAGCATTACTGTGAGAAACAAATTTCAAACAAACAGCTATAGAAAATGATCTATTAATAGAGGAGTGGGACTAATGTACGAACATCATAAAAAAGCAGTACAAGTACTAAGTGAACAATTTAAAGATGACCGCAAAGTTCGAGCACTGTTAATAGGTGGCTCAGTTGCCAAAGGGTACGCTAGTGAAAGTTCGGATGTAGATATAATTATAATAGCTACAGATGAAGAATTTGAAAGACGTAAGGAGCAGCATGACTTATTTTACTGGTCTGGTGATGAATGTAATTATGAAGGTGGCTATGTAGATGGCAAAATAGTAAATCTTCAATTTTTAGAAGATGTTGCACATCACGGAAGTGAGCCAGCAAGATTTGCATTTCAAGATGCCATCATTGGCTTTTCAAAAATACCTCAATTAGACATGATTTTACAACAAATAACAACATATCCAGTACATGAACAACAAAAGAAGATAGAACAATTTTATGTGCAATTTGAAGCAGCAAGATGGTATGTCGCAGAAGCTGAGAAGAGGAATGACAAATATTTGATGATGCACATCGTTTCATCACTCGTCCTATTTGGTGGAAGGTTAATATTGGCTCAAAACAAAGTATTGTATCCTTATCATAAATGGTTCATGAAAGTGTTAAGTGAACTTGACAACAAGCCTACAAATTTTATGGAACTAACAAAAGAGTTACTGTCTTCCCCAAACAGTGAAAATGCCGAGCTTTTTTGTAAAAGTATAGAACAATTTGCAGATTGGCCTAAGATAAAAGAAGGGTGGCCAAACCGCTTTATGGTTGATACAGAATGGAGTTGGATGAATCAACGAACACCTGTGGCAGATTTATAAAGCCTTTAGTTATATGACGGGTTAGATTACACGATGATAATTACCAGGCTCAATTGCATTACTATATGCTTTTGAGCCTTATGATAATTAAATATGCCAACGCCAGTATGCTAATTGTTTTTGCTTCATTTCTTCTATTTTCTTCTTTATAGCCTCATTCTTTACTCTTTCTTCAGGAGTCATTTTAAAAAGTGTAAATAATTTCAATATAGACATTTCTCGATCTTCCTTTCTTTTTTATTACGACATGATTTATATATTCAAAAGGAAGATTGTTGATTAATGAAAAAAGGTAAAAAGGTAAAAAGGCACAAAAAGTAAAATAATTAATAAAATTCAGAAAAAATAAAAAACGGACGATCTCGATAGAAAAGTGAACTGCACCCCAATTGTTAGACAAAACTAACAACGGGGGTGCAGTTTTTTATGACTAAATATTCTTTAGAAACTAAATTAACAGCTGTGAATGCTTACCTTAACGGTTCAGAATCTT
>NZ_JBPXRQ010000025.1:0-85019 GCF_051842895.1 Cytobacillus sp. Hm23 | reverse complement strand
TTAACTACAGGAGGAGCTACCATTGACATAATAAAAAAATACATTGAAGAACAAGGTGAATGAAGACCTTAGCGACTAACCCCCACTAAATCAAATAGATTTTGAAGGGGAATGCGTCGCTATTTTTTTGTTCAACTTTTTCGTCTGTTGTAATAATCGATTTCAATTCTCTTTCTGTAGATTGTATATCAGCTTCTGAAGCATTTCCCATAATACCGTCTAATAGTCCCATACCTCCACCCCTTTAAAACTAATTATTTTGTCTCTATTTTTAAATTAACTAATCTACTTCTTTTCCTACAGAGCTTTGCCAAACTTCGAACCACTGCTCCCTCGTCAAGTGGATGTTTAGCGCATCTACTGCTTTACGTATTCTTGACATTTTTCCTGAACCGACGATTGGGATAATGTTCGCCGGATGATTTAACAGCCATGCATACATCACTTGATCGATTGAGTCGATATTTAGTTCACCTTTTATCTTATGAAGAGTTTCTCGTAATCGAGCCTCTTTTTCATTTTCAGAAATAAATATTTCTCCTCCTGCTAGTGGAGACCACGCCATCGGTGGGATGTTTCTATCTTGACATTGCTCAATACAACCATTTACAAATTGAGACAAGTTACTTACAGAAAGCTCAACTTGATTTGTAACGAGTGGAAAATCTAAATGCGAGTTTAGTAAATGGAACTGAGATGGGCTAAAATTAGACACACCAAAGTTAAGGACCTTCCCTTCGGCTTTTAATTGGTCAAAAGCTTCAGCAACTTCTGCAGGATTCATTAACGGATCGGGTCTATGTATCAATAGTAAATCAATATAATCTGTATGAAAATTACGCAGAGAATTTTCAACAGAATGAATAATATGCTTCTTGCTCGTATCATAGTATTTAATTTTATGATCAGGTCGATTTTTTGACACAAGTTTTATTCCACACTTTGTTATAATTTGCATATTCCTTCGAAGTGCAGGTTTTAAAGCTAGAGCTTCTCCAAATAATGCTTCACATGTATAATCACCATAAATATCAGCGTGATCAAACGTTGTAATACCTAGCTCCTTACATTCTTCTATTAAGTGTAAAACCTCTTCTTTTTCCATATTCCATTCAGATAACCGCCATAACCCGAGTACAATTCTCGATACTTGTAATGTGTCACTAAGTTTTATTTTTTCCATTATGCTCCACTCCAGTACAGTCATTTTGACAACGCAAAATCCCTACTTACCCAACGTATACTTTCTTTGAAAACTTGCAAGAACATCGTACTCATTAGCAAGTATTTGAGGAATCCTAATAAAAACAGGGAGTAATTCTTCGTATGCTTTACTAGCTTGTAAATTCGCATGATAATGATTTGTCGTTCCGATCATTCCTTTAACAGCATTTAATGAATCAATCTCACCACGCCCATACATACCTAAAACTACTGCTCCAAGACATGAGCTTTCATAGCTATCTGGTATTCGAACTTCCATCTGAAAAACATCTGCTAATATTTGTACCCATAGTGATGAACGTGTAAACCCTCCAGTTGCATGAATTCGTATAGGCTTACCTATTTGTTCTTCTAATGATAGTAACACAGTGTATAAATTCATAGTTATTCCCTCTAATACTGAACGAATCATATGTTCCTTTTTATGATGGAGCCCTAAACCAATAAAAGATCCTCGTGCATTTCCGTTCCAAAGAGGTGCCCTTTCACCACTTAAATAAGGGTGAAATATAAGACCTGCGGAACCAGGAGCAGAATTGGCGGCAATTGAGGACAATGTTTCATAAGGGTCTTGCTCACTTAGTTCTTCAGCATCCACTTCCAACTTGGCTAATTCATTTCGTACCCATTGATAAATCATACCACCGTTGTTTACAGCTCCCCCGATTACCCAGTGGCTCTCTGTTAAAGCATAACAAAAAAACCGACCTTCTGGGTCTGTAATTGGTCGATCAATAACGGTTCTAATCGCACCACTCGTGCCGATTGTTAATGCAACAACACCAGGATCAATAGCGTCTACACCAAGATTAGATAAAACGCCATCACTAGCACCTATTATGAACGGTGTATCTTGCTGTAAACACATCGTTTGGGCATAGTCTTTCTTCATACCAGTAAACGACTCGGTTGTCGAAACAATTTCAGACAATTGAGAACGAGAAATATGTAGTAACGATAACACTTCATGATCCCAATCCATATTTTTTAAATTAAATAACCCCGTCGCAGAAGCGATAGAATAATCAACAGCGTAAATACCGAACAAGCGAAAAAAAACATATTCTTTTATAGAAATAAACTTGTATGCTTGCTGAAACAAATGTGTATGTTCCTCTTGTAACCATTTCATTTTTACTAATGGTGACATAGGATGAATAGGCGTTCCAGTTCTACTATAAATATCGTGACCTTTATGATCACTTTTTATCGTATGTGCCCATGCTTCACTACGATTATCTGCCCATGTAATAGAACGTGTAAGCGGGTTTCCATACTTATCTACAATGAGTAAACTATGCATAGCCGAACTAAATGACACAAACCTAATTTGAGCTGAATCTACTTTTGCTTCATTGACACATGTACGAATCGATTGTAGTACTGCATGAAATATTTCATCAGGGTCTTGTTCAGCAGCATCTGGTGTGTCAGTGTATAATGGATACTCATAATTACTACGATAAATCACTTGCATGTTTTCATTAAATATCACTGCTTTTGTACTTGTTGTACCAATATCTACCCCAATAGTATAAGGCTTCATTTATATACCCCCAACTAATTGTGTTCTACACATCCATCTTTTATAAGTCCATATAATCATCATTGGTTCTAAAACTATTTATACGTGATTACCGCTTACAAGATTAGTTTCTTACAAAACATATTGCGGTCTAATAAATAAATACATATACAACTAGATTTTAAGGTATCTTTTCTTCAGCATTAAGCCTTAAGAAAGTTTAAATCGTATAACACTAATATCTAGCTGTTCGAGTTTTGTTGAAATAGCTACATCTTCTTCTATATGGTAAAAAGCTTGGATTTATCAAATATCCTCCAAGCTTTTCATTCATTATTAAGGTGTACTCGCTATAAGTATTGCTTTATTGTCCTAAGAAATAAATACGTATAAACCAAATATTCTCGACTTCTTTTCTCATTAACAATGAGGTTAATGATTAAGTTAAATTAACGCTGTTTTCACATTGATTGTTGTTTTTCGAATAAAGAAATTAACAACTACACAACTTGAGTTCGTGGCATCTTTTCTTCTATACAATGATGAATCACTTTTATAGTACTAAGATAGCAAGTTTACGAAAAGAGCCTAAATTAACGAATGTACCATTGTCATAACAGCTTCCTTCGTTGCAGTTAGTTCATCTTCAGCTTGTTCGAGTGTTGCTCCTTTTACCCCAAAATAAAACTTGACTTTAGGTTCTGTTCCAGATGGGCGTAAACAAAACCAACTACCATCCTCTAAATAATATTTTAATACGTTCGATTTAGGTAATTTAATTGTTTCTTTTTTACCTAGATGAATATTCAAACGTTCACTTGATAAGTAATCTTCTATACTAACGATGTTTTTATTATCCACCTTTGAAGGAGGGTTGTTACGGAAGCTCGCTAATAATGTTTGTATCTTTTCCGCACCATCTTTGCCCTTCAGTGTTAATGACTCTAGCCCTTCACGATAGAAACCGTATTTCTCATAAATTTGTGTTAAGCCTTCATACATAGTCTTACCTTGCTTTTTATAAAATGCACATATTTCAACCGCTAATAATGCTGCTTGTATCGCGTCTTTGTCACGAGCAAAATCTTTTATTAGATATCCATAGCTTTCCTCATAGCCGAATTGGAATTCATATTGACCAGATTGCTCGTACTGTTTAATTTTTTCAGCAATAAACTTAAATCCTGTTAAGGTGTCAACAGTTTCTACACCATATGCATTTGCAATCGTTCTACCAAGCTCTGAAGTAACCACTGTTTTTAACACAACACCATTAGATGGCAAGGTCTCTTTTTCTTTACGTTGTGACAGAAGATATTCTAATATAAGTGCTCCTGTTTGATTTCCCGTTAAAAGAACATATTCACCATGATCATCTTTTACAGCTATACCTAATCTATCTGCGTCAGGGTCTGTTGCTATTAATATATCTGCATTAATATTTTTCCCGTCTCGAATCGCTAGAGAAAAAGCACTCTTTTCTTCTGGGTTAGGAGATGATACCGTAGAAAAATCTGGGTCAGGGAGTTCCTGTTCTTCGACAACTGATACGTGACGATAGCCGAATTCTTCTAGACCTTTACGTACTAATGTATTTGCTGTGCCATGAAGAGGAGTAAACACTACCTTCACATCAACTTCATTTGATAATTGTGGATATATTGAAATTGTTGTTAGCTGATTAATATATGCGTTGTCAATTTTTTCACCTATGATTGTGATGAGTCCTTTATCCTTTAAATCCTGTTCATCATCTACTGCTATCGCTAATTCATTATCAATCTCATTTACAAATTGAATGACTTCATCTGCTTCTTTAGGCGGTAATTGTCCGCCGTCCTGCCCATATACTTTATATCCATTATATTCTGGAGGATTATGACTCGCTGTAACAACAATTCCTGAAAATGCGTGCAAATAACGAACAGCGAATGATAACTCTGGAGTAGGTCGAAGCTCTTCAAACACATACGTTTGAATACCGTGCGTCGCTAAAGTTTTTGCTGCTTCCATCGCAAACTCCGGTGATTTATGACGAGAATCATATGCGATAACTACTCCGCGTTGCTTTGCTTCATCACCACACGAATCTATGTATCTAGCCAGCCCTTCCGATGCCTTACGGACTGTAAACAAGTTCATTCGATTTGTTCCAACACCGATTTCCCCACGCATCCCTCCTGTACCGAACTCTAAATTTTTGTAAAAGCTATCCTCTAGCTCTTTTTCATCGTTTTCTATTTGCACCAATGATTCTCTTAACTCACCATCCAAATGTGGTGATTGTTTCCATAATTCATATCTTTCATTCCAATTCACAGACTACTTCCTCCTCATTTCTGAAAAAATTGACCTATATCAGCGTGCTCAAAAAGATGGGGAAAAACTAGGTGGTACAGTTTAGGCAAAAGTGTGAGACTTACTAGACACTAAGAAGCTTATTAGCTCCCTAGTATCGAATAAATTTACTTCTTTGAATAAACTTGTGTATCATTACGATTGAAGGAATCAACTTAAGACTCCCATTATCACCAACACGAGGGGAGTACTTCTTATACAAGTTTAGTCCAGTCTTTTTGAACAATCTCTATAACAGAAACGTACCATATTCAACCACTCTACTCAAGTGTCAATACTGTGCATCATCATGTTCATCAAAATATATTAATTGTTAACATGATGAAAGGGCTGTTAAGAGCATTTATGTGCTCCTTACTAGTCAGAGATAAATCTTGCCTCAGTTAATAGCTCATCTAACTCATGTATATACATATTTTCTCTGTCTGTATCCCACCCCAACATAGTCGACATCAGCTTGATAACAGGCTCCTTCCATTTTTCTACCCAATCAATATTAAATAGAAGGGCTCCAGTTCTGCGCATAAAGAAATCTACTGGGGTCATTGCCATTTCCTCTTCTATGCTATACAAAACTTGCGCATAAATATCTTCTAATAGCTTATCATTTTTTGTTCTCTGTTTGGCATAACGAATATAATAAAAAAATATTTGATCTACATTAGAGCCATAGCGATGAACAAAGAAGTTCGCTAGTTCTCTAGGTACCCCTAACTTAATACCTTTATCAATCTTTTCTTGGATGAAATTTTGAAAATTCAGCGACCCTCCAACATGCCCCCCTGAAATAGGTAAATCTTGCGTATTACAAGGAGAAAAGGTTAGACCTTGTGTTTGTTCTAATAATCTAGCGACTAAATCCACTACGGTTTCTGCCATTTTTCGATAACCCGTTAATTTTCCGCCTGCTATCGTAATAAGGCCAGTACTAGATTGCCATATTTCATCTTTACGTGAAATTTCAGATGGATCTTTTCCGTCTTCATATATTAATGGACGCAAACCAGCCCAGCTAGATTCAACATCTTGATTCGTCACCTTAACTTCCGGGAACATATAATTAATGGCATCAATCACATATTGACGATCGGATGCTGTCACTGTTGGATGGGAGATATCATCACTGTATTTAGTATCTGTTGTACCTATATATGTCTTTCCTTCTCTTGGTATTGCAAAAACCATTCGCTTATCTTCCGTATCAAAATAAACAGCTTGCCGTAAAGGGAATCGTTTTCCATCAATTACTAAGTGGACACCCTTTGTTAGTTGTAATGATTTTTTATTTTCAGTAATATCCTTTTCACGTATTGAATCTACCCAAGGTCCTGTCGCATTTACAATTTGTTTTGCTAAGATAAAATACAATTCCCCTGTAATTTGATCAACTGCTTCGACACCAATGATTTTCCCTTTCTCATAGACGAATTTCTCAACCTTTGCATAGTTTACAGCACTTGCACCTTGTCTAACCGCCTCTTTCATAACCTCAATAGTTAGTCGTGCATCATCTGTTCGATACTCAACATAATAACCACTACCTTTTAATCCTACTTTCTTTAATAACGGTTCTTTACTTAACGTTCCATTTTCATCCAACATGATACGACGTTCATTCTTTTTTACACCAGCTAAGAAATCATATATTCTAAGACCAAAGGATGTACTAAGCGGACCAAACGTCCCTCCTTTATAAAAAGGGAGCATCATCCATTGGGGTGTTGTAACATGTGGTCCATTTTCATATACAATTTCTCGTTCTTTACCAACTTCTGAAACCATCTTTACTTCAAACTGCTTTAAATACCGTAAACCTCCGTGAACAAGTTTAGTAGATCGACTTGATGTACCTGCCGCGAAATCTTGCATTTCTAGGACGACAGTTTTCATTCCTCTAGTAGCAGCATCTAATGCAATACCTGCTCCTGTAATACCTCCACCAATTATTATTAGATCGTTTTCTGCACTAGCCACCTGTTTAAGAATGTCTATTCTATTCATGCTTGAAAAGGGTTTTTCCATCTTTCTCCCTCCAATTAATTTAAAATGCTAACAGCTTAGATAAGTAAATATAAATACAAACAAAAAGACACCACAAAATTCTCGTACACATAATATGAATACAAGATTTTGTGGTTTCTCCGTTTCTCCGACCATAATATTAACTTATCATGTAATTTACTAAACCTATTTAAAAGCCATTGTTGCGTTTACTGCTTTTTTCCAGCCATCGTACAAGTCATTTCGTTGTTGTTCATCCATTGTATTGTCAAACGTTTTATCAATATTCCATTGCTTTGCAATTTCATCTTGACTTTCCCAAAATCCAACAGCAAGCCCAGCAAGATAAGCTGCACCTAATGCAGTTGTCTCATTAATTATTGGTCGTTCAACAGGTACATCTAACATATCACTTTGAAATTGCATTAAGAAATCATTTTTAACAGCGCCACCATCAACCCGTAACGTTTTTAAAGAAATATTAGCATCAGATTCCATTGCAGTTAGCACATCCTTCGTCTGGTATGCTAACGATTCAAGTGTAGCACGAACAAAGTGCTCTTTTTCCGTGCCTCGTGTTAACCCAAATACAGCACCACGAACATCACTATCCCAATAAGGTGTTCCTAAGCCGACAAAGGCTGGAACAACGTATACACCATCAGTAGACTGTACACGTTGTGCATACCTTTCACTTTCAGCAGCATCATTGAACATTCTAAGACCATCTCGTAGCCATTGAATGGCTGATCCTGCAACAAAAATACTGCCTTCTAATGCATATTCTACTTTACCATTTAATCCCCGAGCAATTGTAGTTAATAAACCATGTTCTGACTTCACTGCTTCCTCACCAGTATTCATTAACATAAAACACCCAGTACCATATGTGTTTTTAGCCATACCTTCTTCATAACACGCTTGACCGAACAATGCAGCCTGCTGATCTCCCGCTGCACCAGCTATCGGAACTTCATGTCCGAAAAAATGATAATCTGCTGTATGTGCATACACCTCAGAAGATGAACGAACTTCTGGTAACATTGAAGCTGGAATAGTTAATATTTCTAATAATTCTTCATCCCATTTCAAATCATGTATATTGAACATCAAAGTCCTTGATGCATTTGAATAGTCTGTAACATGTGCTTTTCCGCCTGAAAGCTTCCAAATAATCCAAGAGTCAATCGTTCCAAATAATAACTTCCCACTGTCGGCTTTTTCTCTTGTGCCTTCAACATTGTCTAGAATCCACTTTACTTTTGTTCCTGAGAAATATGCATCAATTAATAAACCAGTTTTGTCACGAAACTTCTGATCATAACCTTTATCTTTAAGCTCTTCACAAATATGTGCTGTTTGGCGTGACTGCCATACAAGAGCGTTATAAACTGGATTGCCAGATTCTTTATCCCAGACAACCGTCGTTTCTCGTTGATTAGTAATACCAATCCCTACAACTTGCTCTGGTTTAACTTGTGATTCTGATAAAACACTTGCTATAACAGCTAATATTGATCCCCAAATCTCATTAGCATCGTGTTCTACCCAACCAGGATGTGGAAAGTGTTGTGTGAACTCTTTTTGAGCAACATGTACGATTTGGCCTGATTTGTCAAAAAGTATTGCTCTTGAGCTCGTTGTTCCTTGATCTAAAGATAAAATATATTGTCCCATTACTGTTCTCCCCTTTTCAGCTAGTTCTTCTATTACGTGCTTTCGTAAGGCTCTTTTCGTAAACTTTGTTCCTTTTTTAACTTACATTTAAGTAACGGTGTATATAATATGATTTTATTTAGTCTTTAGGGAAAGATGCTCCGAACGTTAGTTAAATTCGCATTTAGCTTTTATTTAGAAAAGCAACAATTAGTGCGAAAACAGCCTTTTGCGTTGCTTGTTGAATTTCGTACTATGAAATAACATGTACACAACTAGAACGTGGCAGCTTTTTTTCAAACAAACAATGATAACTGATTTAAATTACTTCTTACGATGCTAATATTGTAATTTATTAGGAAAACTTATAAAAAAGAGCCTTTTATTGTTATTTATACCGTAGTTTGCTTTGCAGAAGCAACATGTTGTTTTTCCTTTTGTTCAACAAGTAAAGATATTAATAATATCAGTGTCACTATAACTGTGAAAATCCAAAAATTTCTTGTAACAGTTTGTTCAAAAATAGCTTTATAAAATAGCCCACCATACATTCCGCCAACGATTGGGCCTATTACAGGAATCCAAGCATAAGTCCAATCCGACTTGCCTTTTCCTGGAATCGGCAAAACAAAATGTGCTAGACGAGGACCTAGATCACGAGCAGGATTAATTGCATACCCTGTAGTACCTCCAAGAGATAAGCCAATTGCGACAATTAAGAAACCTACAATTAGTGGATTTAATCCTTCAGTAAATTCATTTGCGCCTATTGATAATAACCCAAGAACGAGTACAAACGTTCCAATCATTTCACTTACTATATTTGCTGTTGTACTTCGAATAGACGGGGCTGTTGAAAATACTCCCAATTTCGCTGCTGGATCAGCAGTTTCTTTCCAGTGTGGCAAGTAATGAAAGAAAACAATTGCTGCTCCTAAAAATGCTCCAAGCATTTGTACAGTAATATAACTAGGTACATCACCCCAAGAGAATTCACCTATAATGGCTAGACTTAATGTCACTGCCGGATTAATATGGGCTCCACTAAATGAACCAACAGCATATACTGCCATTGCAACTGCTAACCCCCACCCTAAAGTAATAACAATCCAGCCACTATTATGAGCTCCTGATCTCTTTAAAGTAACCCCAGCACAAACTCCTCCTCCAAAAATAATTAACATCATTGTACCAATTAACTCGCCGATAAATGGTGTCATACAGCATCCCCTTTCCCATGATTAATTTCATATACTAAATTGAAGCGAAAGAATATTAACGGAGAATGAAGTATGACATGGAAAAAGTAGATAAATCTGCTAAAATTCCATCATCTTTTTACTAGTAAAAAATACGTTAATACATCAACTAATATGTCAAGACTGGTTCTAAAATATAGAAATAATTGTATACTTACTAACAAAAAAATCACAACATACCCCTTTTATTTTACATAAAAGAGGATGCTGTGATTCTCCAAATCTCCGTCACATCTATTAACTTAATTCAAATACTAATATAAATAGAAAGCGCTGTCAATATAATATTTTAATTTTCTGTATACTCTAGATCCCACAACATCTTATTTGATGTTGTCACTGCACTCGCTCCAGCCTTTATTGCCTGCTCTACATCTTCATGTGTACGAATCATTCCACCAGCAAATATTGGAACGCCAGTATTGGTATGTATTTCTGTTATTAGATTTGGTACTACGCCAGGTAACACTTCTATAAAATCTGGGTTCGTTTTTTCTATAATACTGTAACTCTTTTTTAATGACCCAGAATCTAATAGAAATAGTCGTTGAATAGCATATATACCCCTTTTTTTTGCTTTACTAATAACATTTGCTCTCGTAGAGATGAGTCCAGCTGGTTTAATTTCTTGGCAAAGAAATTCTGTTGCAAATTCATCATTCTTTAAGCCATTAACTAAGTCCACATGAAGGAATAATTTCTTACCTTCTTGTTTTGTCATTTTCACAATAGCATTAAGCTGTGCAACATGACTTTCAAGTATAACTCCATATTCATATTGGCTACGAACGAACTTCTCTAAATGCTTCATATCGCGTATTGCAGGTATAATTTTTTGCCCATGAAACATATTTTTACCTCCTAAAAAACAGAAACCTTTAATTGATAGAATACTATTATCCTACAACTCAATCGCTTATAAAGTCAATTACAGGAACATTCATTATATAGCGAAGGGATGAAGCAAAAGCCAATAAAACATACTCAATTTCATCTTTAGTCAAGATGTTATTGACGTAAGTTTTGGCTTTACTTCATCCCCTTGGTTTATTACTGTTGGGTATTTGAAGGCTCTGAAATACTTGAAAGTGCTTCTTCTGCTTCATTATCAAACGATTCATTTGTGGCTAAGTCGCCTAATGCAACAATACCACATAATTTATTGTTTTCTACGACTGGTAAACGGCGAATTTGATTTTGTGCCATTACATCTGCTGCCTCTTCAACGGTCATTTCGGGTGTACCTGAGACAAGATTCTTTGACATCACTTGTGATACCGAAGTTGAATTATTTAATCCTTCTGCTGTTGAGCGTAATGTAATATCTCTGTCAGTAATAATTCCACAAATTTGTCCGTTATCTACTACTGGAATAGACCCTACGTTATTTTGTTTCATGATTTCAGCTGCTTCTTGAATGGTTTGATTTGATGAGACAGTTGCAACATTTTCCGTCATAATATTGCGGAGCATGTTCATTGTCATTGTATCCACCCCTTTCAAAAAGTATTTTTACCTAACTTAGCATACATATACATATCAAAATTACATAATGAAAACTCTAATAATTAGTGATATTACATGAGCTAATTATTTGAAAGAGAAAGTATATCCCTGTTTGATATCCTTTTTGCTTAAGTAGATTTAAAATTCCAATAAACAAATTATCTCCTACTAGCGTAATATCATTTTATACATTTAGTCGGAAAACGCGGGCATAATATTCTAAAGATGTAATTTAACCTATAAGTTCAAATGTAACCAATGCTCTATGCTCCTTAAAGGATAGTCTTTCGTACTTCAGCTCTGCTGTTTTAAGTCATATAATATATAATGACTCAAAAACGCAAACACTTTGCTGATTTTCTATAATAGAAATTCTAAATTGCTTGTTATGCTGTTGGAGCTGACTTTAATTTGTTATCATGAATCACAGTCAGGTCAATTATTTCCTGAGAAATTTGTCGATACCAATATATACTAGAAGCCCTTCATTAAAGGTATCTTTTCCTTATTCTTGTAGAGGTGATAATTTAATATTTTCACCTAACTTACGAAGATGGGTTTTTAATATTTTTCCGACGCCGTTTCGCGGGAGTTGATCAATAAATATAATTTTCCGAGGTGTTTTATTTTTGGATAAATGACTTTGACAATATAGTATAAGCTCTTCTTCGGTTATAGATTGTTTATCCTTTTTGACAACATATGCGACCACTTCCTCACCCATTTGATCATTAGGGATGCCCACAACAGAAGATTCTGCTACAGCTTCATGCTTTGCAAGTAATTCTTCTACATCACGAGGGTATATATTAAATCCTCCTCGAATAATCAAATCTTTTTTTCGGTCAACAATAAATAAATAGCCGTCTGTATCCATATATGCCATATCACCCGTATACAACCAAAAATCTTTTAACACCTGCTTTGTTGCTCTTTCATTTTGAAAATACCCTGGTGTAATATTATCACCTCTAGTAATTAATTCCCCAACTTGACCAGTAGCTAACTCATTTCCAACGTTATCAACGATCTTGACTTCAACACCTGGTATTGGGATACCAACCGAACCTGGTTTAATTACTGAACCTCTTTGGTGAGCAGCAACAACAGGTGCAGCTTCTGACAACCCGTAGCCTTCTAATATATCTGCACCAAATTTCTGCTTAAACGCGTGTAATAATGCTACTGGAAGAGGTGCTGAACCAGAAGCAACCCATTCAAGACTACTTAATTGATATTTGTCAGAATGCGGATATGAAAGCAATGCAAAAATCATAGCTGGCACTGCAGAGAAATTAGTCACTTTATATTTCTCAATGGCTTCAAAAACAGCTTTTGGATCAAAGTGATTAAATATAACAGCTGAGCTTCCAGTTAGAAAACAAGTATTAGAAATAGTTAAGCCATATACATGTGCAAGAGGAAGAATGCCGAGAGTAACTCCTCTTTTTGTTTCATTATGAAGAAAAGTATTTTCAGCGTTGGAATATAAGTTTTTATGAGTCAGCATCACACCTTTTGGTTTTCCAGTTGTTCCTGATGTATATAAAATAACAGCAGTATCTTCTGCATCTAGCTTTAGATCACTTTCTACATAAAGCTTATTTTCTTCGATATCTGTGTCATATAAATTAAATATGTTTTCATCAGTAGGCTGGTCAACCACTAGTACAACAGGTTTTTGTTCCAAATGGTCTATTGCGGATTCTACCTTTTCTAAAGATAGTGATGACGTAATGACTACCTTCGCTTGACAGTCTTTAATAATGTAGTGAATTTCTTTATCATGCAAGGTAAACATAATGGGTACAATAATTGCGCCTGATCTTATAATACCTTGATACGAAAAAATAACCTCTGGACAATTGGGCATACAGACAACAATACGATCACCTTTAGCGACCCCAAGTTTTTTTAACCCATGTGCAATTTTGTTTGAATAGTTTTTAATGTCTAAGTTAGAATACTTCTTATCTTTAAAATAAATAAAAGGATATTCACCAAAAGTTTCGATATTTTTATTAAGCAAATCACTTAATATCATGAACTCATCTCCTCTTTATAATCTTAAAAACAACAACCCATGTATTCATAGATCTTTATAACACTAGACGAAGTAGCACTATTCATAGAGCCTATAAACATTAATACCTTCACTTGATTTATCCACAAATACTTCATTTCTACTTTCCATTAAATCTAAGTGACCTTGAACTTGAGATAGTCCAAGAAACACTAATTTTCCTTTTAATCTAGGAAAGACTTCAATACAAATTTGATAGACCGTTTTGTCACTTGTTCTTAAAACCTTTCTTATTTGGTCACAACGATAATTATGTTCATTTAATCTTCGATCAATGATTGAAACATGGTCTGAAAATGGTCTGCCATGACCTGGGTATATAGTTGTTAATGGTAATGCTCTTGTTTTCATTAATGACTCTCGATATTGTATAAGTGGTTTAGGTCGCTCTTGCTCAAATGGTATAGGCGGTTCAATAAATGCGTTTACAGAAATATCTTTTAAAAGATGATCTCCGGCAAATGTAAGACCCGTTTCAGGGTCCCATAAAATCATATCTGTTTGACTATGCCCTGGTACAAAAAGAACTGAAAATCTTCTTCCACCTACAAAAACATGATCTTCATTACTTACATATTTGACATGCTGCCAATTCATATTATGATAACGGTGCTTTGATTGATGGCTTTCAGGATCAGCACCACATTCCTTTACAAAATAATTTAAAAAGTTTCTAGTTCTATTAAATTCATCTATTCCGCCATATAATATATGTTTTGCTCCTTCGTGAACAAATGTGGGTATGTCGATTTCCTCTTGTATATCTTTTACGCCTCCAGCATGGTCTGTATGCAAATGAGTGACAACAATCTCATCTAGTTCTTTGAAAGTAAGTCCCTCCTGCTTTAGCAAATACCTTAGCTTCTCAAGTGATTTTTTTCCAGGAAGTCCTGTATCGATCAGTGTCACAGATTCACCGATGACAACGTAGGCATTAACGTTCCCAACTGTAAATGGCGTCTCTATGGATAATGGAATGATCTTAAAAATGTTTATCCCTCCTCCCTTACACATTGCTCTTTTGAAACTTTAATGATTATGTTAATTAGTTAGCGCAGCAAGCCAAGATTTTATAGGGTACCTGTCATTTGAAAGAAGATGCAACGACCATCCGTTTGTGTATATGCTTACTCCTATACAATTACTTGTTATAAATACACGAAAAAGGGGATGAGATTGTCCCCTATTTCATACATATTATGGTGCCTTAAATTTATTAACTAAATATCTAACATTTTTTATATAAAAAGGCTAGCTGAATTAAACTTGTATCCACACTTCTCCATCTTTATAAACAACCCCTTCTGGATAACGAAGATTAATTACTTCTTCTTGTAGTTGTTGGGACGGTGCTTTTGTTGCTAATGATACGATTATATTTGTTAACAATGCAGCTACTAGTCAAAAACACCTGCTCCTGTATCAATAATTGATTTTTTTATATAGCTCTTTTCTGAAAACTTTGCTGCAATTCCAGCTTATGTAGCATAGCTAGATGTATATCATTTTTTTGAAGAAAAATAGCACTGACTTTACTTGAAAGCTCTGTTATGCTCTGATACGAAAAAGCCTTTTTATACAATTAGATTAATAGAATAAATATATAGAATATTCTAATAAGTTAATTATCTTTTCTGCATTTGACAACGTCAATATGTACAAGCTGAAAAACTTTCGTATTATTTCGACATTATTTTATTTCTGTCCTTTTTGTGAGGGATAAATTTCTACATGTTATACTAGAGAATGGCTATTTTCTCATAAATTGTTGTTTTTCGTACTAATATACAATTAGATTTTTGTACATTTTTTCTACTATAATATGAAGACTTTTGAGTAAAACGATATGTTTCTCTTCTAGCTTAAGAACTATAGTAACAAGTTTACTAAAAGAGTTTAAAGGCAAGAGCATTTATGTATGAAACAATTATTAATTGGATAATCTCATGTAATAGATAATAGGCTACATGATCATCAATAATATTTGATAACTCTTAGTTAATGACGATCATAAATAGTAGGCATTTGTTAATGAAATCGTTTAAATTACTAAGTGAACACGTTCACCCACTCTTTAGTGTTCGTACCACATTCACTTCTAAAAAGGCTTTTTTCCTAGACTTTGTTGCTACAAATTAGTAACATAAAAAGTGATTTTTATAGTTAATCATCGTTGCACTGAAGAAAAGATGTCAAGAACGATATATCATACGCCTTAAAAGCAGTAGCTTCAAAGGTTAGAAAAGAGCAGTTCTTACAATACATAATCGTTAGGAGACTTTATGAAAAACCAAAATAACCTAAATAATTATCTGTTTATTTCGTGGGCAGTATCATTAATTGCAACACTAGGTAGTTTATTTTTTTCTGAGGTTATGATGTTCGTTCCGTGCGAATTATGCTGGTATCAACGTATACTGATGTATCCACTCGTTATCATCCTTGGAATTGCATTGATAAAAAAAGATTATTCTATCTCACTATATTCATTTGTTCTATCTACTATAGGGGGGTTGATTTCTATTTACCATTTATCCATTCAAAAAATCTCTTTCATGGGTGAACATTCATTATCATGTGGCATGATACCATGTAATGTCGAATATATTAATTGGATGGGCTTTATTACTATACCTTTTCTTGCACTAATTGCATTTGTATTAATATCTGTTTTTAGCTTAATAACAATAAAAATTAATAAGGAGCTGGACTAAATGAAGAAAGTGATCATTTTTACATTAATCGTCTTAGGTTTATTCGCTGCATTAGTATTCGTTACTAAATATCAACAACAACAACAGGCGGCTGGAAACCCATTTAACAAAACATCACTCCATCCTGAAACAGTAAATCAATTAGATGATCCAAATTATCAAAATATTATTTTACCTAACGAACTTGATGAAAAACTGGCTAACAATGAATCAGCCACGATCTATTTCTATCAGTCTACATGTCCGGCATGTAAAGTAACATCACCCATCATCGTTCCCATGGCAGAAGAGATGGGAATTGACTTAAAATTATATAATTTACTAGAGTTTAATGAGGGATGGGATGAATATAACATTGAAAGTACACCAACAATAGTTCAATATAAAGATGGAAAAGAAGTCAGTCGTCTAAATGGAGCGGTTGGGGCAGAGAAATTCGAAAGTTGGTTTAAGGAGTGGACAAAATAACCTAAGCTTTCTAGGGTTATTACTACATTCAATACCTAATTTGAACGATTTTGATAACGAAACATTGCTGCATATGTAACTTAAAATGTGGCAGTTAGAAGAGTTGATAATTTGACTGTCATGTTTTATGTACAACAAAGGCTCTTTTCATAAACTTTGTTGCAATTGTTACCAAATTTGAACTGAAACATGTGATTTTATACTTTGGTCATCGTTATAGAAAATAGAAGATGCCACGAACTCTAGTTGTATATATGTTTAATTCTTTGTGCAAAAAATCAATGTAAAAAAAGCCAGAACAAAAGATGCTAAGAACTCTATTTGTAAATTTTTATTTAAAAAGTACCTTTTATAATGTTAAAACCGCCTATCTTACATTAGGCGGTTTTTAATCTTCACACTAAAAATTGATTATTAGGTTTACAATAATAACTAATTATGTTTGTTTTCGGTAAAGAAAAGTTTTCAATTTGAAAAGGAAATGATAAACTGTACTTTTCTAAGAAGCTTATATTTTTTTCAAATACTGTTCGATAATACTCAGAAACATTTTCATATTGTATTGTTTCTATAATATGTATTATTACTTGAAGGCTTGTAATAATTTGAATAGCTTCTTTCACCGTTCCATCATAATGCTTATACATCTCTACCTTAGATAATATGTTGTTTTTTTCCATCTCCGTTATTTCTTCATCTGTGAAATAACTAGGAAAAATGTCTGAGTAAAAATAAGTGATTAACTCCTCTATCTGTTTTTCTTGTTCAGGAGTAGATGCATACACAACTTTCACAAGATGACCCCCATCTTTACAATTCTTTTATAAGAATACCATAGACTTAATGTGCATGGTGCTGGTAACTGTTTCCCCATCTATAGTAAATTATAACAATGAGGAAAATTAAACATTTACCATCTTGCTCTATCTTATTAACAAAATAGATATGGTACTTATGCAACAAAGAAAGGAGATATATATATTGAGAGCGAATCGTAAAGGAGAATGGTATGAGATCATTGCACCTATAGAATGGCAGCAATTCACTATCAATCAAATATTTAAAGATCATTGGCAAATTCCAAAGAAATTAACTCATGATTTCCGCATGCACCGTAGAATAAAAATCAACAATCAGCCCATATCATGGGATACAAAAATACAAGCTGGAGATCGAATTCAATTACATATTTTTTATGAAGTTAACGATTCAGTCATTCCAGATTATGCCGATATACAAATTTTATATGAAGATGATCATCTCATTATTGTTAATAAACCTAGTGGCATGGACACACACCCTAATGAATTAGGACAAACAGGTACGTTAGCTAATGCCGTTTCTTATCACTTTCTATCAAACGGTATTTCTGCCACTGCAAAACACGTCCATCGTCTAGACAGAAATACAACAGGTGCGGTTCTCTTTGCAAAACACCCTCTTGTTGGTGTGATGTTAGATAAAATGCTAACAGAGCGCAATATCAAAAGAACATACCTTGCTGTTGTTCATGGTATTCTCACAAAAAAACAAGGATGTATTGATGCACCGATTGGGCGTGATCGACACCATCCAACGAAAAGAAGAGTGTCCAAAAACGGTCAAGATGCAATCACCCATTACAAAGTCATTTCAAATAATCGAAATGAAAATACATCTCTATTACATTTACAATTAGATACTGGCCGTACACATCAAATACGTGTTCATCTCAGTCATTTGAATCACCCTTTAATTGGTGACGTTTTATATGGTGGGAAAAAATCAAAAGCTGCTAGACAAGCATTACATGCTGCAAAAATCTCTTTGCACCACCCTTTTACAAATGAATTGATTGAATGCTATGCACCGTTCTTGGACGAGCCACCAATTTTCCCTGATGATGTAACTAATTATTTGCCTTAAGCTCTATGCTTCTATAATAACTACGTCTTGCTATTCAACTTTGGTAACAATTGCAGCAAAGTTTTAGCGAAGCACCTTAGCTTGTGATTATTCAGCTTAACGTACATGTTTATTTCTTAATTAATAAAACAATTTTCAATGTAAAAAAACATTCCTTAAGATAATCCATACTTCTCTAGCTTTCGATATAAGGTAGATAAGCTAATATTTAGCATCTTTGCAAGTTGCTCCTTTTGCTCCTTTTGATTTAATGGGAGATGCTGTGCTAATATATTTCGTTCAAAGTTAGCAACCATTGAGTCTAAACTACTACTATTTTGACGAGTATGTAGATAATAAGGAAGATCTTCAAAGGTTAGAGTATGTGGTGATTCTACCATATTCATCATATACTCTACTGTATTCTCTAATTGACGAATATTCCCTGGCCACTCATTTTGTAAAAACCACTGCTCTAGAAGAGGATCCAATTTTGGTACGTTTTTTTGTAATATTTGACTATATTTTTTTAGAAAATACGACAAGAATAGTCGTATATCTCCCACCCTTTCTGATAATGAAGGTAAACGAAGTGGTATGACATTAATCCTGTAATATAAATCTTCACGAAAAGTCCCTTTCGTAACCATTTCCCACAAGCTTTTGTTTGTTGCTGCGATGACTCGGACATTTAAAGAATATTGACGAGTGCCTCCCACTCTTTCAACCTGCTTCTCTTGTAGCACTCGTAGTAATTTAGGCTGTACCGAAAGTGGTAAATCACCTATTTCGTCAAGAAAGATCGTCCCATTATTTGCTGCCTCAAATTTACCAATTTTCCCTTCACGATTTGCTCCAGTAAAAGCGCCTTTATCATAACCAAACAATTCACTCTCTACTAATGTTTCTGGAATAGCCGAACAATTAACAGTAATAAATGGTTGGTTAGCTCTGTTGCTCTCATAATGAACAGCCTTCGCCATACATTCTTTACCTGTCCCATTTTCCCCAGTTAGTAGAATAGTTGATGGGCTATTGACTACTTTTTTTGCTTTCTTAACGACAGAGTAAAATTGTTCACTTTCTCCTATCATATCGGCGAAAGAATAAGCTCTCTTCTCTTGGTGAAATCCTTCATGAACTTCACAATTTTTCGTTGTTACTTCAAGTAGTAATAGCTTATTTTCAAGTAATGTGCTAATAGTTCCCATAAATTTATATAGTTTCTCTTTGTTGGTTGCGATTAAATCTCGTTGTTCTGACGTAAAACCGATAAACCCTATAACTCCAATTGGTTGATCATTCATCATGACAGGGTAACCCATAGTTGCTAATTCCGTACACCGTTCATGAAAAATACAGCTTATACAATGTTCATGATCTTTGCGATTATCGAAAATAGTTCCCTTTGATCCTGTACGTAATATTTGCTCAAAAAAGGAACCTTCTGGTATCGATTTTCCAATTAGACTTTGATGAAACCCTGTGCCACTTACTCTTATTCCTAGCTCATCAATAATAGAAACTTCCAACCCTAGTAAGTCTGCCATATTGTCAGCACACGATTGGGCAAATTCTTCTATCTTAGATATATATGACATTATTTTCACCTCATAAGTGCTTGCTCAATATCAAATAATATATCGCGCTTTTCTTCTAATCCAGTTGACAATCTAATGAGACCATCAGTAATTCCAAACGAAGCTCTTTCATGTTTAGGTATAGCAAAATGGGTCATCGATGCTGGGTGTTGTACAAGCGTTTCTGGGTCACCGAGGCTGAATGAAATCATACAAAGCTCCAATCTATCTATAAATTTCTTCGCTTCTTCAAAGCCTCCTTTCACTTCAAAAGAAACGATACCTCCACATCCATTCATTTGTTCTTTGACAAGTTGATATTGAGGATGTGTTGTTGATCCAGGAAAATAAACATTACTAATATATGGGTGTTGTTCCAAATAGTTTGCAATTTCATGAGCACTATCACAATGGTGTTTCATTCGTATAGGTAATGTCTTTAATCCACGTAAAATTAAGTAGGAATCCCATGCGTTTAAGTGTTGCCCTAAATCACCCATCACATTTTTACGAATATATTCAATCTGTTGCTGATTGCTAATTATGAAACCTGCTAATACATCACCATGTCCGTTTAAGTATTTTGTGGCACTATGGATAACAATATCTGCACCAAGCTCTAATGGCTTTTGTAATAATGGAGTCATTAAAGTATTATCAACTACGACGATTAGCCCGTGTTCATGTGCTAATGTTGATAACTTGTTAATATCTAATACTGTTAGACAAGGGTTAGATGGTGTTTCAATAAATAGTACTCTAGTTTCAGGCCTTATCGCTTGTTTTACCATAGCTAAGTCCGTACAGTCTACATAATCATATGTAATTCCAAAGCGCGGGCCAAGCGTAGATAAAAATTTATACGTTCCACCGTATATGTGTTTTGTAACAAGTACATGTTCTCCATGTTTAACATTTGCTAAGATGGCGCTAGAGATAGCTGCCATCCCACTTGATAAACCTAATGCAGCTTCTCCATTTTCTAATAAAGCGATTTGCGCTTCTAAATCATTTGTCGTAGGATTACCGTATCTTCCATAATAAATCCCATCCCTTGCTCCTGAAACAACCGATGCTGCTTCTTCAGTATTTTCGAATGCATATGCCACAGCTGGTGTTACTGAGTTCGCTATTACCCCATTTCTTCTCTTTTCTTTATTACCATGAATACATTTAGTATTTATACTCCAATCATATATCGTTTCTGTCATTTCGAGTTCCTCCCTTAATAATGAAACAACATCTTTTTTTGCAATATTTGTGCCAACGAGGGATACTCCTATGTTATCTAGAAAAGATATATGTAATAACCATTTTTAATTAGTATCAATTGTTCTTATAGCAGTAATAATTCGCATAATTGAAAATGAATTTTTATGATTGAGAATGATCTTTTATCCATCTCATTATAAACCATTGACTAACAAATCATAAATCAGTAGAATGAAACACAATATTATCTACAGTGATATATTCATAGTTGTAATTTATATTACTACATTGCATCATGAAAGGAGCTCACCAATGAATAAACATCAGTTAAAAGAACGTATTGCAGTCTCAAATCAAACAAATGAGGCGGATTTAGTTATAAAAAATGGAAAAATAGTTGATCTATTTAATTTAGATATAATAAATGCAGATGTTGCCATCTCAGACGGTGTTTTTGTCGGCATTGGTACTTATTCAGGAAAAGAGGAAATTGACGCTAATGGGAGGTATATTGTTCCATCATTTATTGATAGCCATGTACATATAGAATCTTCCATGGTCACTCCAGTTCAATTCTCACAAGTTGTTTTACCCCATGGGATTACAACTGTCATCACAGATCCACATGAAATAGCTAATGTTACTGGAGCTGATGGCATATCCTTTATGTTAAATAATTCAGATAATGCTCCAATGGATATATATTTCATGCTACCATCATGTGTTCCAGCGACGCCATTTGAAAATTCAGGTGCAACGTTATCTGCTAAAGATTTAGAACCCTTCTTCAAGCACCCAAGAGTTTTAGGTTTAGCAGAAGTAATGGATTATCCAGCAGTTATGAATGGCGAAGAAACGATGATGGATAAATTAACGACAGCTATGAAATACTCTGATCGAATAGATGGTCATTTAGCTGGATTAGATGAGCAAGCTATCAATATATACATGACTGCTGGAATACGAACTGATCACGAATGTGTATCAGTTGAAGAAGCTAGAGATCGTATTAAACGTGGAATGTACGTGTTAATTCGTGAAGGTTCTGGTGCAAAAGACCTTATTTCAGTCATTCCAGCGGTAAATACAAATAATGCTCGTAGATTTGCATTTTGTACAGATGATAAACATTTAGATGAGTTAATTGAAGAAGGAAGTATCAACCATAATATACGCTTAGCAATCCAGCATGGTTTAGAACCGTTACTCGCTTACCAATTAGCATCATTAAATGCGGCAGAGTGCTTCGGGCTAAAAAATAAAGGCGCCATTGCTCCCGGTTATGAAGCCGACTTCCTACTAATTGATAACTTAGAAGAGGTAGCTATTCATCAAGTTTTCAAAGCTGGGAAGCTTGTTGCTCAAGATGGTAAAATGGTAATAGAAGATACGAAAAACCAAGAACAACATTTACCTGAAAGAATTATTCATACAGTTAATATTCCTAAGATCGGTAATAAAGATTTAATGATCCCTATGACAAATAGTTCGAGTGCTAATATAATTGGTATTATTCCAAATAGTATACATACTAAGCATCTTGTTGAAGAGGTCTCAGTAGTAAATGATGAATTTATAGCATGCACGAAAAAGGATCACTTAAAAATTGCAGTAGTCGAACGGCATAAAAAGACTGGAAATGTTGGCTTAGGCATCGTAAAAGGACTTGAATTATCATCAGGAGCTATAGCTGCAACGGTAGCACACGATTCACATAATATAGTTGTAGCAGGTACAAATGACGAAGATATGATAGTAGCCATCAATCAAATATCACATATGGGTGGCGGACTTGTTGTCGTCAAAGATAACAAAATACTAAGTGCAGTACCATTGAATATCGGTGGACTGATGTCCGAAAAATCATTTAACAGTGTATACGGGGAGCTAAAACAGCTAGACGATGCATTACAGCAAATTAACGCACCAACTCATTTTAACCCATTTTTAACATTGTCCTTTTTATGTTTGCCAGTAATCCCTAAGCTAAAGGTCACAGACCTTGGTTTATTTGATGTAAAAACATTCAAACATATACAAATAGCTACGAATGAGAAATAAATAGAAGCACCTTTGGATATACGATTGACTAAAAAAGCATACTTAACAAACTACACGTCGTGATGTCCCTACAAAAACAAATGTTACCAAAGATTACGAAATAAAAATCCTCTTACACAAATGTGTAAGAGGATTTTTTGAATATACAGCAAATCTTCTTCTTTGTAAGTTCGATATATCTTTGTCAAACTTCATCTCTGATTTTCACTACTCTTTTGCTATCCTAATTAGCATAATAGAATTTTGCAGTAACTGAACCATCTTCATTTTCCACAATGTCTGTTACATGAATGCCACTATCTGCTGGTGTAGAATTAAAATCTTTCCAGAAATAATATGAACCAGTGTGTACATTTTTAGAATTAGGTGTTATTTCATCACCAGTTTTAAAGAAATCAGCTGCTTCACCACTGTTATTATTTTTCTCAAGATCATATTTTCCGTCAGCTTGAAGTACTGATAAACCATAGTGCGTAATTGGTGCACCTTCGATGAACTCTACTTGATTTTCTTGGAAACGCTTATTCTTCCAGTTTTCCACGTTATTTGGTCTGTTTACCGGGTCTGCTTGCTTAATCACATTTTCATCAACATGCCATATAACTAGACCACTAGCGTCCTCACCCATTCTATTAAACCCTTCATTAAACCCTTGTTGCTGTACATTTTCAATTAAGAAATATTCAGTTCCATTAGAACCTGGAACTGCCATTTTAACTACGTCAGGTGACTCATTAATAGGTTGCAAAGTAATTTCCTGTACGCCATCTTCTGGTGTTACTTCAATTGGGTCAACCCACCCTAGGAATACTTTTGATAGTGGATCAAAATGTGCTGGTGAGTTACCAGAGTATTGCGGAGCATTAGGGTATCTATTCCAAGATCCACCTGCCATAAGTGTGAACTGTCCTGCACCTCTTGAAGTGTAATCTGTATCATAAAAATCTGGTAAACCTAAAGCATGTCCAAACTCATGTGCAAATACACCTGGTTGTGCAGGATATGGACCAGTAACAAACTCCTCACTGTAACTTCCAGTTGATTCATCGTACCCAGCAACATTCCCACCAATTTCTGGTTCTACTGTGTAATTATTTACTACGACACCATCGTAAACTAAACTTGGAGTAATGTCATTCATGAATTGATCGATCTCTTCATCAGTTACATTTCCATCTTGATCTACGTCAGCCGCAGGAAAGCCAGTTTCATAATACTTACCCCAATAAGCTGCTGAAAGCACATTCCATTTATGAGACCAAATTTGAGCAGGATCCGTACTAAATTCTGCTCCAGTTCCTTCATGAACGACAAAGATATTCGGCACTTCACCATCTACAGCATATTTAGAGAAATCAATTTTCTCATCAGCAGTTTGCAATAAATCAATTAATAACTCACCAATTCTAGCATCTCCATTTACATTCCCGTGTACGAATGCATCACTTTGTTCCAAATAATAAGAAGCTTCTTTAGGGAGGGTAATCCATCCGATATCTGTCATGTCATCATACGTTGTTAACGTTACTTTCCCATAGCTTGCTTCTTTATATAAATTTGCCATCGTTCGGTTTGTAGGTGCCTTAATACCTTCAAACTCTTCGTATTGTTTAAACCTATCGATTTCATAAGGATTGTATTGCTCTCCAAACACTAAATCATTCAAGTAACTAGCTGGTACTCGGTCTTCAGGCGCACCTAAAGCTGTATCTGGAAATTCAGCTAGTAGGACTAACATAGGAATTTCATCATCTGTAAATTGATAGTCGACACCATCTTGCCCAGGTTGTTCAAATTTATTTCCACGGTTTAACTCTTTATTAGCTGGATCAACTTTCTCCAACTTAACTCCATTTTTTTTCGCACGTTCCGCAAGCTCAGGTGCAACTGAAACATGTTCTGCTAAATTAATATTAAAAGATTCGTTTTTCGCGTCTGCCTTTGGTGACTCAAGCAGCTGAGTTCCAGCTATAGTTCCACCTACTAACGTAGCTGATAAAACGAGTGAAGAGATTTTTTTAAACATATTTTTCCTCCTTGTTTATTAATATACAAATGAGAGATACACAGCAAAACAACAACAAAGTTCCCCTCATATTGCTTATACTTTTACTTATTAAGTAGTAAAGAAAGCCAAATTTGATAATGGCTTCTCTCAAGCAACTCCAAAATAGATGTTACCCGATAGAGATAGTTGGTATTATACAATCAAAATAACAAAAAATTTTTGATTAGGCCTTTTTTAACCCCCTTTATTTTCTGTATATTATAAATTTAATAATATTACAAAAACTTAAAAATTTCTATAATTCAAATAAAAACACGACAATATAGCTATAATTTTGGTATAATTACGAAAAAAACAAGCTATTTTATCAAAAAATGTAGTTATTATTGATAAATATCAAACTTTCTTACTATATCAATATATATAATATTTTATTTTAGATCTAATCAATTTTAAGGAAAGGAAGGCTCTATTCAAAAACTTTGTTGTTAAAAAGAGTTCTAAGTAATTATCAAAGTTGGATCCATGGTTAATTATTAGTACGAAAAACAACAATAAATCCGAAAACATCTTGAAGTTAAGAACTATTCTTTAATGGTATAAATTGTTATTATGCATGTAAAAAAGCCTATCTTATAAAGATAGACCTAAAAAACAGTTTAATAATTTCTTACTGTTACTCTATTTTTTATATTTTTTTGACCCCAACAAAAGCAATATTGTGATTACAGTAAAAGCAATTAAAGCTAAAAAAGGAATCGTAATAAAGCCAAACCAATTAATATACTCGTTACTACAAGGAACACCGTTAACACATGGTTTTATTCCACCAAAACCAGGTATTTTTTGTTCTAAATAATGTAGAAGAGAAATACAAATTCCTAAAATTGACATCGGAAGAACAAATTTTCTTACACTTATATCGTTTTGATAAGTACCGATACCTAATATTAGTGTTAGTGGGTACATTAATATCCGTTGATACCAACATAGCTCACAAGGTATAAACCCTCTAATCTCACTAAAATATAAACTTCCAAAGGTTGCTATTAAAGACACTATCCATGCACCATATAGGAAGAGTTGACCGCTACCGTCTCTACTAGAATCCTTCATCATTTAATTGTCCTCTAATTGTTGTTCTATTAATTTCTTTATTTCACCATAGTCCATAGGATTGTCCATCATAACCCCGTTTATAATAACCGATGGAGTCATTTCAACTTTATATTCTTTCACTAATTTATCGTCAATATTTACTTCATCCATTGTTGATTTTTCAATTAAATCATTCTCTAATTGTTGTAAGTCCATATTTGTTGTGGCCTCGGCAACTTCAAGAATTTTTTCTATCGTAACCCATTGTCCTACATGCTCTACAGGTTGTTCACTAAATAATTTCTTATGAAAATCCCAGTATGCTTGTGGATCATTCTTATATACTACTTCGGCAGCAAGTGAAGCTAGGATTGATTCTTCCCCATGGAATAACACATTTACATAAGATAGTTTTACTAAACCCTTATCAATATAATCCTTCTTTAATTCTGGATAAATATACTCTCCCCAACTCTTACAAGCCGGACACAAAAAATCTCCAAACTCAACAATAGAAACTGGCGCATCAGCTTCTCCAATAGTAGGTTGATTCTCAATAGATGGATGTGACGCCATATCACTACCAGGTTTTTGACTCTCTTTATTCACTATAATAAGTAAAGATATCAAGGCAATAATAATTAAAGGAAGTGCTATTAGAAATTTCATATTTGTAGATGATTGATTTTTTCTGTTTTTCATATGTCACCTCTCAAATTTATTAATAGACTCTAGAATAATATAAACCTATCGTTAAAGATAATCCACTATTTATCTTAACATGGGTGAACAGAAAAAGTTTCTGTAAATGAGATAATTTTTTTACATTTTTTCCTTTAATTTTATATAATTACTACTTTTTTCTTAAAATTTTCATCCTAAACTTTGTTGTTGTATTCACAAAATTAAATCTAAATAATGACTTTTAAACCATTGTTAAGGTTTAATAAAGAAGAACAGAAGCCGAAGCTCTTCAAGTAGACGTGTAAAATTGTTAATAAGGATAATATCAATCAATGAGAAAACAGCCATTCTTTAGGAAACATGTTAAACTGCTTGCCATCGCACAAACAAAATCTAGTTAATAGAATTGCATGTTATATATCATCTGCTAAACTACAGTTTCGGAGCTATTCTTAACTATATTACAAAACAAAAAGAGCTGTTTCCTCTTTGAATCATAATTACTTCTTCTTTTATTTTGATAATAGAATGAAAATAACCGCTAAAATTGCTGGAGTTCCTTGCTTAATAAAAATTCCTTTATTTGCTGTCATTGCTCCAAATATAGAAGCAATTATTACACATATTAAGAAAAATAGCTGGATCATAATTTTACTTGAATCTGGAACAAAAAATAATCCCCAGATCAAGCCAGCTGCTAGAAAACCATTATATAGACCCTGATTGGCAAATAAAATTTTCACCTTTGGAATTTCTAGTACATCTTTTGTCACTCCAAAAGTTTTTTGGGCTGTTCTACTTGTCGAATAAAACATCTCAAGAAGCATGATATATATGTGCTCAAAAGCTACAATCAAAACAAAAATAATTGAAAATAACTCCATAAATACACTCCTTTTACATATTATTTAATATTTCCTATTCATTTTAGTGTCACACTCACAATAAAAAAAGACAATCCCTGAAATAACAGTTAAGCATCATGATCTACATATAGCCATGGGTTGTTGAAGTTGTGCCTAACGAGAAGAGCATATTTTCCTTATTCATTATAAAAAAATCAACTGAATCTTATAGAACTTTATCTAATGGTAGAAAAGCCATGAACTTGATAGATACGAGTTTATGTCTTAGAACGAAAATAAATAATCCATGTGAAAACATCCTCTGAAAAAGATCGACCATTCTATACGTTATTGTTGAAGATCGATAAGTCCATAAGTGACGTTTCAGCACAGTCTCTAGAGATTCAATGTTTATCTTGATTGAGAAATAGTTGACTTTGTTTCCATATTCTCACCTGATGGATCCCTAGAAATAAAGAAAATAGCAATTAAAACAAACAACATTCCAAACAAATGGGACAATAGAAGCTCTTCTTTTAAAATTAGAAATGAAAGGATTACAGAGCTGAATGGAATTACACTTGTTAAAACTCCAGCTGAGCTTGCAGGAACTTTTGATAAACCTTGATACATCAAAAGAAAAGCAAGTACCGTTACAACGATTCCAAAGTATAAAATATTCATCCAATCCATTAGACCAACACTTGAAAAGTCAAATTCTTTAGCTTCATAGATTGCAAATGGTAAAAACATAATAAGACCAAAAATACTCATCAAAGTTGATATTGTAAGAGGTGTAAACCTATTAGATACAGATTTCCCCATTGTAATAAACAATGTTTCACCCAATACTGCTCCAAATATTAAAAGGTTTCCTAAGATGGAGTTGATTGTACCTAATTCACCGTCTATAAGATTAATCAACAACACGCCTAATACTGCAAAAATAATCCCTAACCCTTTTGTTTTTGTTAGTCTTTCTTTTAAGAACAAAAAAGATACTACGCCTATCACAGCAGGGAGAGTGCTTGTTATTATCCCTGCTTCAATTGCAGTCGTATATTTCAAACCATAAAGCATAAAAATATTAAACAAAAATACTCCTGTAAATGCTTGAAGAAAAAGAATAAATAAGTCTTTTAATCTAATAGATGGAAATTGTTTTTCTTGTAGCAATAAAAATGGAACCAGAATAATTGTTGCAACAATAAATCGTAATTCCGATGCTAAAAAAACTGGAAAACTTGAAATAATAAGTTTTCCAAATACCACAGAACTCCCCACAATTGCCATTGCTAAAAAAATCTTTGTATATGCCAATATTGATGGATTCATTGCACATTCTCCTTGTTTTAAAACTAATATTACAACGACAAACGTTATCATTTTTTGTTGTTTTTACATCAACATTTTCTAATTTTCATATGGGACGTTAAACACATCTATTTTACAACCATTGTCATTTGTTTATTACCTTCCATATCCACTATGGATTATGAAGTTCCTTTAACGTAACCCTCAAAAATTCATTTGAGTTTCAAATTAACATTGATAATCTAATTGATCCATATACATAATAAGAAAATAACTTCCCTATCATTCTGTCTACTGAAAATGAAGGTTCTCCCAATAAAAGCAATTTTCTAAAATATAACTTTATACTCTGATCAACTCTACTCAACTAAACTCACCTCTTATCATAAGAATTAAACTTATATTATCATAAATTTTAGAAAATTCATCCTTTTTCCCTTTCCTTAAAATACCCACTTGAATAATTAGATTTGGTCGGTAATTTGCAGAAGAAGCCATTTTTAATATTGTGATATTTTATTTACATATTTCATCTAAAGGGTAAAAAATTATTCAACACTTATATAAACAGTAATAATTTACATAGAGCTCGATATTACACACATACAGTCACAAGTCACAAGTCACAAAACGAGGTTAGATATGATTGCTAGCGCATACAATTTCCCAAATATGCAATTATAGGCTAACAAAAAAAGACGCTGTGCATTTCAGAAATGCCCCAGCGATATTTTGACAATATAACATATTATAACGGTGTTATAGCATACTTATGGAGAAAGGAAAAACTGCCTGCAATATTTAGTAGTTAATTTCTCTTTTGAAAACTCCCTACTACAACTCCTGTTAAAATTAGGATTCCTCCGATAAAGAAACTAGTATCTAGTTCTTCACTTAATAAAATCCATCCTAAGAAAGAACCTACTACTGGTTGAAATAAGAAAAACAATGAACCGATCCCAGCATCCATATTTTCCATACCTTTGTTCCAAAGAAAAAAGGCTCCTGCTGTTGAAACTAACCCAAGGTACGTAATACCCAAAATGATTAAACTGCTTTTAAAATATACATCATATACTTGAAATTCCCATACCATGATAGGTGTTGTAAATATAAGTGCAAATAGTATGGAATAAGTGGTAATAAACAATGTTGAAAAGCGTTGAGATGCAATTTTCACATAAACTGAAAGTACTGCCCATGTAATTGCAGCTCCTACTAAAATTATGCTACCAAGTAGATAGGTACCGAAAGTGATATCTATGCCAATAACCACAACAACTCCACAAGTTGCCAGAAGCAGTGCCATAACTTTTACAATTGTTAACCTCTCTTTTAATAGAAACTTTGCAAAGATTATGGTAAAGGCAGGTGTAACTGAAGTAATTAATGCTCCTGTATGTGCATCAGATAATTTTGTACCAATAAATTGCAAAGCAATAGATACAAAATATCCTATAAAACCAATCCAACCTAGTAATAACCAATCCCTTTTCTTTATTTTTACATCATTTCTCTTGCTCACTCGACATGTGTTTAAAATTGTAACTAGAAAGGCAAAAGCAATCATATATCGCAACCACATTAACGTGAATGGTGGAACAAATTCTAAAACATATTTGCTGACAACATACATCCCACCCCAAATACTTGCGGCTAAAGATAAACATGTCGCTCCAAGTAAATTTTGTTTCATAATTTTAACTACCTCCATCTTTATATAGGAAATTTGAAAAGAATATTTCCCCTAAGATGAGGCATGACAATTTATTTAACTATTCATCCCTCAACTTAGGAAAGAATAGCTGGCTGGTCATTTTCAAAAATATCGAAATAAAATCTCATTATTTATCCCCCTAAAAGTTATTAATGAATCAATTTGTCTCACTTAATCAAATATCAAAATCAGTACAAACGATTTATTCCACTCCGCTTTCTAGAATTGAGAATTTTCCTTGTTTACAATCAATTTCTGCTAACACACCATATGGCAAAATAAACTTCGGCTCCGTATGACCAAAACTTAAATTATAGAGAATCGGTAAATCTTCTAGATCGTATTCTTTCATTACTTTTAATATTTCATGTTTATATTCTTCATAATACTTCTCATCTTTAGGTTTACCAAAAATGATACCCTTTGTTTTTTGTAAAACCCCTTGTGCTGCATAATTTCTCAACCAATACCTAATATAATTTGGTTCTGGATGTTCTTCAGAGGTTTCAAAGAATAGAATACTATTCTCCCAATATTTCATCTCTGGCCACAATGTTGTGCCTTTTAGAAACTCCAGCACTTCCATACATCCTCCAACTAAATGTCCTTGTCTAATGTCTGAACCTTGAAGTATCTCATAGCCATAATTCTGTTTCATACTACGTCGTTGATATTTGTTTGATATTGTCCATTCTAATCGCTCACTCGTCCATTCATTAGCGGGATGAATTTCACCAATCATCTCATTTGAAAATAGCGTTCTGTTTACCATTTCAATTGTATATGGGTTCATTTCAACGTTTTCAGCAAAATCAGTTAAAATTGCTGGACCGTAAAATGACGTAATACCCGCTTTATAACAAAAAAAGTGAGAAACAGTCACATCTGAATATCCTATAAAAACCTTTGGATTTTCTCGTATAACATCAAAATCAATATATGGAAGTAAGCGAATACTATCTTCTCCACCAATATTTGCAAAAATCCCTCTTATACTTTTATCTTTAAAAGCCATCATTAGGTCCATAGCACGAGCTTCTGGATTATTATAAATATATTCTGATCCTTTTAAGCTATATGGCATCGGAACAACAACAAGACCAAAAACCTCCTCTAACCTCTTTACGCCCTGTTCATAACGCCATCTAAGGTCAGGGTCGCCTGCACCTCCCCAAGAAGGACTTATTGTAGCAACACGATCTCCCGCTTGTAATTTTTTTGGCTTCATTAACACAGTAACTACCTCCCGCTATTCTTACGTTTGAAGAACTCTATTTCATAAACTTTATTGCAATTTATACTGAAACAACTATTAATTGGAACACGGACAATGAACATACACTCCGTTAATGCCCAAAAATAAAATTATCGCATCTTTTAAATGATGGTTTTAGGTGATTATTATATTATATCGATATGCACTTTTTACTATATAACACTATTATAAATAAGTTATATTTTACAAAACTGACCATTATTTCGCATTTTGCTTTTCTACAAGAAATTGTTGCGCCAAAAAATATGCAGTGACTGTAAATATCTGAGTGTTTATGTTATTTGATAATATTTGATTTCCAAAACTATCGAAATCAACTAATCGAACTTTTATCTCTTCGGAATCATCTAAATCTTGCTTATCCCCTTTAAATGCTTCCAATAATAGAAATGTTTTTACTTTATTATTTTGTGTTCCTGGATTAACCATAAATTCACCTAAGAAAATAGGTTCTCTTAATGAAGTGTAACCTGTTTCCTCCTTAACCTCTCTTATTAGCCCTTGCTCGTATGTTTCATTTCCCTCTCTTCTTCCAGCAGGAACTTCTACGAAAAAATCGTTACCACCATGACGATATTGTTCAACTAGCACAAGCTCGTTTTTTTTTGTAATTACTATCGCATTCACCCAATCTTGGTATTCATTTACAAAATAGTCTTCTATTACTATGCCATTTGGAAGCTCACAATGATCTCTTCTAATATTACCGAATGGGCTTTTATGTAAGTATTCTGATTTTATCGTTTTCCATTTATCCATAGTCACCCTCCTAATTTATATTATTCTACCAAACTATTCATAATTTTAGCAAAATCACCTGACAGTTTTCGATATATTAGATCGATAGGTGACCTATTGATTGCTTCTTCGAAAGCATCTTATTTATTCTTCAATGCTGTTTTCGCATAGTTTATTGCTGTTTTATCATACAGATAAATATAATAATCATTTACAAAGCCAATCAAATAAGAAGTTTAGTCCACTAGAAGCCACAGATAAAACTAAAGAAATCAAAGAAAATAAAAACGGGTATAACAATTGTTATACCCGCTTCTTTATACGTACTCTCTCTTATTTCCAAAAATCATCAAAAACACTAATAGGCGCATTCCGTTTATGTTTTGTCTTCATCCAATGAGATGTAATTTTTTTCGATGCGTCTTCCGATACTTTTTTTCCTTCTAGAAAATCGTCAATTTCATCATATGTGACACCAAGAGCCATTTCATCAGGCAATTGAGGTTTCCCATCTTCTAAGTCAGCAGTAGGTGCTTTTAAGTACAATCTTTCTGGACAACCCAAATTCTTCAAAAGCATTTTACCTTGTCTTTTATTTAGGCGGAAGATTGGGACTAGATCACATGCTCCATCTCCATGCTTAGTGTAAAAACCTGTCACTGCTTCTGCACTATGGTCTGTTCCTAACACAACACCATTGTGAATACCAGCAATACTATACTGAACTTTCATTCTCTCTCTTGCCTTTTCATTCCCTTTTAAGAAATCCGAGATTTCAACACCCGCTTCTTTTAAAGACTCAACACTTGCATCTACTGATGGCTTGATATTAACCGTAAAAACCTTTGTTGGTTGAATAAATTCAATTGCCATCTGACAATCATCCTCATCCTTCTGAACACCATAAGGAAGTCTAACACCAATAAACGAATACTTGCTATCGCCACATTCTTCATTTAACTCATTTACGGCAATTTGAGCTAATTTACCAGTCAAAGTAGAATCCTGTCCACCTGATAATCCTAAAACTAAAGAATCAATAAAAGGATGTTTCTTTAGGTAGTTCTTAATAAAATCTACACTTGTTCGAATCTCTTCTTGTGGATTAATAATTGGTTGTACCATCATTTCTTTTATAATTTCATTTTGAAATTTGTGCATTGAGAACTTCCTCTCTAATTTTTATTAACAATTTATTTAACATATGTCACCTGTTCTATTTTTCAGCTAAGGACAAACGGATAACGCATCCCTGTTGAAGAATTCTTTTCATTCTATCTGCTAAGTATACTATACTCGAACAGCTTTTTTCATAGCATGAATTTCTAATATCCCATTCCGGGTATTTTTGTATTTTCTAGTAAAACCTATTTTCTTTTAGTTCTCTATGAGTTATGGCCTTAAGGACAATTTCTCTATAAGGTTCACTCTTAGTATCTTAGGAAAGCACCAACTTATTAAATTGCAATATTCTTATTAAAATGGATTTATTTGTTACATAAGTCTTACCATTATCCACAATAGGATGAAAACTATAAAATCACTTTATTAACACTATATTTCTCCAAAAAAGTTGTCACTGTGTACCCTTCACTACCCTATTCTTTTCATATATAGCTTATGTTTTTTAATATACTGATAACAATTTTCTGGCATCAAATACCTCGGCTCCCCCCCCATGCTTATTTCATCACGAATATAGGTTGAACTGATTTCCATAGCTAGACCTTTATCAATTAAATGGAATGTGTTGCCGTCATCGTTATTTCTTAAAATACCTGACTTTCCAATCGTAGCTAACATATCAATACCATCACGAGCCATTATAATGAAATTAAATTCTGACACCAATTTATCACCATTAGACCATTTTCCCTCCCCAATATCAACCAATAAATCCGCTCCCATGATGAAGAATAATTCATCACCTGGATATTTGTTCTCAAAATGTTTCATCGTCGTATAAGTATCAATTTTCCATGCATCTTGATTCATTTCATAATCATCAAAAATAAATATAGGATTACTTTCTATTGCCATTTTAACCATTTCTTTTCGGTGCTCATCACTAATATTCATTCGCTTATCTTTTCTTTTATTTGAACAAGGTAAGAAAACTACATAATCTAATTTACAACGGTGTGCAACCGTACTTGCTGTCCATAAGTGTACATTAGTCACTGGGTCATACGAAGACCCATAAATTCCGATTCGAGCCATTGCGCAGCCTCCTTAAATATAATAACTAATCAATTCTTCTCACGTTTTTTTTCATAGTATTTTTTGTATACAGCTCCAAGAGAGAAACCTAAATGTTTAGCAATCGTACTTGTGAGAACAATACATTGTATATTCCTTTTCTTAATTGCTTTCGTAGTTACTCCATCAGATGATCTAACTTCATCGGATTATTCCACCTTCAAAACGTCTAACTTTAACGTATCATATGTATTTACTAAAAAACACATTATTTTGCGGGAACAGGATTCAAGAATTTTATACCTTTTTATTTAACACCAGAACGTATTTTCTTATATAATATAATAATAGGGGTGATTTTATTGAAAGGTCGTGAAAAGATGAAAGAGGCTCCTGCCTATATGCAACCTGAAGAAATCAAGTTGCTTAAAGATGCCTGGGATGACTATAGCAAGATACAAAAAACTACATTAAATGAGTATGAAATACAAGAAATAAAAAATAAAATTCTTGAAGCTTTGGAATTTAAACAGGAAGTAACTATAACGTATACAAAAAATGGAGCTTTTCAGCCTTGTGTGGGGCACATCTATTTTGTAGATAAACTCAATAAACATATAATGGTGATAGATAATTTAGAAAATGTACATAAATTAAAATTTGAGAGTATAATAAATGTACAAATAAATTAACAGCCCGTATACTTTGTAGGGCTGTTTTTTCACGAAAGCAATGTCAAGATGTGATGATAATATTTTGATGCAGCTGTATTCATTATCATCTATGTTCTTTTTAACTTTCGCTAGTCTTTCATCGTTTGAAATACCTTTACTTTCACTTCTTTAGTAAGTCCATAGCACATCGATAACTTATGTCATTATGTAGTTACACCGTTGACAAGGGTACTTTTATTCATCAACTGAAGATTAGTAATGATAAATATATGTGCAATTTCATAAAAAAAGAATTCCAGTGTTCATTTCTTGCACCGTGTCAACTAATGCTGTCCCTTCAACTCTTCTATATAATATATGTATTGCCACCAAATGCTAAATTACCTATTTTAAGTTTACTAGTTTCAAAGCTTATTCACCTCAAAATTAAGTTAGATTCATAGCATATTCCAAAGTAGAATAATCGACATTTGAACTTTCTTTAATTTCAACTTTTGTACCGACTGAAACGGTCATTAACATAAATACAAAGAATAGTACAACCGTTCCTACTATTAAACCTAGTAATATTTTTTTCATAATTATATCCCCCAAACAAATCACAGTCTTCACTTCTATATCATACAAAATTTCTATTATGTTAAATAAATTAATCCATAAGAACCATATTATAAAATTAATTCTCTTTTTAAAACTTCTCCCAGTTTTAACTTATATTTGTTACTTTCATACTTAGAATTATTAACCTTAACCTTATTTATTTTTAACATATCATATATGTGTAATTCTAATTGTTGTCTTGCTTGTAAGACTTTTAATGTACCATCTAAACCACTATATCCACGCCTCTTCCCGTAACCTTGATTAACTGTGTAATCAATAAAAACTTCTGACCATTCAGCTGGTCTTTCCTTAACAGCCTTTTTAAAAGAAAACTCTAAGCTGTCTTGTTCAATGTAGATTAACAAAGGATTTAAAGGTTCAATAATTTCGGCTAATCTCATAACATAGTTTGTCACTTTCTCTTTCGATGCATCATACTTCATCATACCAATACTTGTAGGATTTTGGATAAAACAACAATCAAAGATAAAAGGCTTAGTACTATTAAGGGCTGTTTCAGTAAATTCTCTCCATTTCTCTGTAATTAATTCAATATTTTGATCAAGAGAAATTTCATATATATCTTTATGAAATATTATATTAAATAATTCTTCCGAGAGCTTTGTATTTAATTCATTTTCGATTTTTCTATATGGTAAAAAATAGTTATCTTCCTTCTTCTTCACTCTATCCATAAATATATTTTTTAATTCTAAATTTGACAATGATAATAGTTCATCAAATTCATTTTTGCTAAAGAATGATACTCCATCATAATCTGCTGGGTGATCAAGATTACCTTCTAAAAACAACTCTGTTTCGACGTTCATTCCCATCAAAAGTTCATGAATGATGGTGGCAGTTGTTGATTTACCAAACCCTGGCAACCCCTCTATTAATATTAGTCTTGTATTCATTAATTGAAAACTCCTTTTCACTCATGGTTACTAAGTGGACAGCTTAAATTATTGATTTTAGAAATATCATTTGAATATATTACCTATTATATCATTTGAGACATATCATTTGATGTTTTCACTTTTTACGTTGAAAGTTCCTAATTGGACATACCACTTTCTTAATACAGAATCTATGTAGTTTCGTACTACACAATAAAATAATGTATATGAAACGATAATCCTTTTAGGCAATTATAAAGTTTCCTAACCTCATAATTTCACAGATTGATATTAACACCGGGTCTAAGCCCTCTTGAGTGCCGATAATAATTCCTTCGACTACTCTGTCAATGGTTACATTCTCATAAACTTGGCCAAATACTTGGATATGAATTGATGTTCCAGACTGTTGAAATGCTAGAAGTTTTCGTCTTATTGGATCCATGCAACAATCACAAACAGCTGTATTTTTATTTGATGTACTTAAGTTTACATCTAACACTTCTTGTCCATCTAAAGCAGCAATTTTACAGATAGATATACAATAATTAAATATTTGCTACCCTGACATTTGTTCTACCTCAACTATAAAATCATTTACTGCTTTAATCGTAACAAAGTCTGTCCCTACACCTGGAATATTTAATCCTACGGATTTCGTCACTAATTGCCTTAACACATTTTGCATAGCAATTATACAACAATCACAGGTCGTATTTTGTATAATCGGCTCCTTATTTGTAACTTTTTTGCTACAACATGATATTGTTCTGTGTATATTCATAAACTCTACCACTTTCTATACCTAGATATATAATAATGTATGTAAGAACTTATTTTATTGTATGGGTTGGCTTATTCAGTTTTAGAAAAATTACATAGTTAAGGGAATTTATATAAACAAAATAATAATTTAGCAAAGTGTCAAGATTGTGCATTCACACAACCTATGAAAAATGCAAGGAAATTTTTTGGAAGGAATGTTGCTCACGATCATTTTTGGAGCATATAATAAGGAAGTGTAACTGAACAGTGCTTTAGAATTTGCAAACACAACTCTACTTGTGATTACTAACCCTATTTATTCAATGATAAGTAGGAAAAAAATAACTAACGCAAACAGCTAGGTTCTCACAATAGCTATTGACTAGCTTTTTATATACTACAGTTATTAATTAACAATAAAAAAGGCTACCAAGCTAAGCGTGGCAGCCTATATTAACTACAATTATCATCCTAATAAATTACTTACAACTACAAAAACTAATACAAAGGTAGGAATAAATACGGAGTGAAATAATAGCTGTCTTTTCTTTATCATTTACATTCCCTACTTTCTATTAATATTTAATATATTTATAATTTTAAATCATTTTTAACATAAACACAATTTTATTAGAGTAAAATCCACAATACCATTGCGATTAAAAGAAAAAGTGGATATATATGCTAATTGTTGCATCACAATCCTTATTACTATGGGCTACTATTTCATCTGTAATATTATGCTTTTTCCTTATAGGTAAGGTTAGTAAAGGTATGTATAAGGGAATAAAAGATATTTTATTTCCTTTTAGTCTTCCAAGTTATTTTTCTAGTGAAATTAGTAGTTTAAAGCATGTAAAACTACTATTACGCTTAATTGGTATTTTTTGATAAAATTTATATAGAAATTATGTTATGTTTCTATCAAGATTTAATCTCAAAGGAGGCGAGGAACTTTGAAACCCTTAAACCCTATAAGCGTTATACTAGTTTTAAGTCTAACATTGCTTTTAATATTTGATTTTTTCCCTAATATTTCTTTTGCTACATCTACTTTAAATAATATACTTCTATTGACCATTGTTTTACTTGTATTAATCGCTAATCTATTTAAATCGAATAGAAAATACCGAAGAAACTACTTTACCATTTTATTAGTCAACACTTACTTTTTATTTCTTATTGCCCTTTTAACTATTTTAGGTGGTGAGTCAAATGTTGGTATATCGTTAGATAACATATTCATTTGGATATTTTTCTTATACTCTTTTTACAAATGGAGAAAAAGCAAACATAATAATAACGTCTGATAGTTTATAAATTTTATATAATAAGACCATCATAGCTAAGGCGTAAAGGGTGGATTTTTAATACTTTACATACGTACGGTTCTCAATTTGTGATACAAGGAACTACTGGTGCTGCAACACAAGAAAGTACTAGCTAGTGCATTATTGTCTCTACTTTTCAAATAAGGTGTACAATTTTTTTATACTCGTTATTGCAAGTGCTGTACAATCTTAAAGTGTACTAGTTCTAGACATTTCCTAGTGCTTTATCATTTATAAGAATAAGAGCATGTCATTGGCTATCATGACATGCTCCTTTCATCAATTTTATTAAGTTTTATTGCCCATGTTGTAATAATCAACTCACATAACATCATTTACATTTGTTATTTAAGACTTACCCCACGCAACTCAAAGTCGTTTGTTACCATTTTAACGAAGTTAAGAATATAATGATAAAACACATACCTGATTTATTATATATAGTTAGTTACAGATCATATAATATGTTATCTTATAACAACTATTATTGAATTAATTTATTTACCCATCTATCAAACTCTTCTTCCGTTTCCTTTTCCCCATTTATATACATATCTATAGAGTTATCATTATAGAAAAAATATATTACATATTGCTGGTCCCCTTCAATGAACATTACATTCCTACCATTACTTCCAAAGGACCAATCTAGGTTTTCAAATGCTCCATTTAATAAATCATATATATTCTCGTCATTTGTAGCTTTAAACTTTGCCATTTGTGTCTCCATATTATCATCTAATTTATTGACCCATTCATCAAATTCTTCTCTCGTTTTCTCCATACCATCTACAGTCATATATATTGATTCCTTCTTATAGTTAAAGAATATTGCATACCGGTTATCATTTTGTTCACCTAGAAAGAGCATTACATTATTATCATCACTTTCAAAGGACCAAGTTTCATTTTCGAATGTATAATTTAATATATTATATACACTCTCTTCATTTTCAGTTTTAAATGTTTTCATTTGCTCCTTCATCTGTTTATCTAATTTTTGCATATCACTATCATTTACCTCATAATCTCTATATACTAACTCATTTACCCATTCATCAAATTCTTCTCTCGTTTTCTTTTCACCATCTACGTACATATCTATAAATTCTTCTCTATTAGTGAAGTATATTGAATATTGTTTATCAAAATAAGTACCTTGGAAAAGCATTACATTATAATCGTTACTTTCGAAAGTCCAACCTGAATCTCTAATTCTAGTATTTAATAATTCATATATACTTATCTTATTAAAAGCTTTGAACTTGGCCATCTGTTCCTTCATTTTTTCGTTAATATCTTCTATATCATCACTTAATATTGGATTCTCATTAGTATTGCTGAAATCTATTGAATCAGATATTGGAACCTTATTGTCATTTATTGTATTATCATTTCCATGGTGTACTGATTCTCCACCAAATAATGACATTATTAATACACTAGCAATTTTGATTTTTATCATGAAGTGTAGCCTCCAATTATTTTGTTATTCTTGTGATGGCTATATTTTATAAAACTCTGTACAAAAATGGATTACAAAATAGTTACAACGTGCTTATTTTGTAATATTATAATGAATTTATGGTACAATCAATACCCATTTTTTTGAAAACACTTATCTCTTCTTTTCCTTTTCTTATGTCCATGTTACCAGCTAGTCACCCACTAATTCATACTAGTTTAGCAATAACCTCCGACGACAAATTAGTTTATGCTGTTGGTGGTAGTCAAGATGGCGTAAATGTTATTGATGTCAAAACTCACTCACTTATTGCTACTGTTTCTGTTTGAAATAGACCATGCTGTATTGCTATTACACAAGATGGGAAATCAGCTTATGTTTCTAACAACGGTAGTAGCACTATATCGTTAGTTGAAACAACAACTCATTCTGTGATTGCGACAATTCAGTTACCAGTATCTTTTTTCCCTGGCTCGATACTGTTTACAACAGGTGGGAAAGTTTTAGATGTGATCTAAAACCTTTTGGATTTAGGTATAATACACAACTATCATTGTAGTGAATAAACGATTTTTATTACGTAATAGGCACAGTTATTATCTTTTTATTAAATAACTGTGGTATTTTCATGGATGTTATAAGTTGAAATTACCTAATGCAGCAATGTCACACAAAAGAACCATCTCGGGATTGCTATCAGCTGTTCCTATCAACTCTTGAATAGTAAATTCACTACCACCAAAAGCAACAGTACCACTCTTGGGTTGTACCCTGACTACTGATCCAACGCGAAAGACACTCATCAAATTTGATTGCAGATCTTTAATACAACAATCACATACAGTAATCTGCTTTATTTGTTCTTTTTCCAAATCTTACAACCACATGGTGAAGTTGACACTTTGTTTCCAGACATTAAGCCACCCCTCCATAACAATTAATACTCCATATTATGCTTGTGAATAAATGGTTTTATAGGGATGTGTGTATATAACACAATGGGCATGTGTACAATTTCATTTTCTAGTTAAAGCTACAAAACTCACAAAGTTAAATTGCATACACTGTATTCTATAAGTTGATACCTTATATCCAGCCATATGGCACCTCTCGAAAATTTCGGGAGGTTACATAATTTATTACAAATATATGAGACATTTATCTAATCTCCTTGGAACATACATGCATATAGTATCCTACAGGTGTTTTCCTATCAGTCCGACCTCCCTACTCTTGACCAGTCATCAAGAGCAGGGAGGTTACATAATTTTGGATAATCGACTCCGTTATTCTTAAGTTTCATAAAAATAAATTGTGGTGCTTGGTCACTTATCAGTTGCTTTTAATAACTTTTTACATTTATTAATAACAACTAATTCTTTATAAGGACTGATGAAGTAATGGGAAATTGTAAGTGCCAAAATGATAAGTGTCCTCAGTTATTTAAGATTCAAACAGAAACTGAAATTGATTTTTCTGACAGTTTTGGAAATCCCAATTTTTTAACTTTGAAAATGCTAAATAAACATAAAGGTGTTGAAGTTAAACTAGATTCAACTGCTGAATTGTTATCTGAAATGTCCCTCTTTGATCCGGTTGGTGATCCACAGGGTAGTACGTTTGTTGAATTTGACTACATTCTTCAACGCTCTACTAATAATGGCCCTTTTTCTAATCTATCCACACTAACATCTAGACAAAGAGTAAATATATTCGAAGGCTTTAATAATCCTGATACAGCATCATTAATTATCAACCTTACTTGGACAGATAAGCCTGGAATAGGTTTCCATGTATATCGTATACGAATCGCTAACGGATTTACGCTAGATACTAAAGCACTATTTGATTCCCTAATGTTCCAAACTCGTTCCTTAAATGCTACTATTTTTTTTCACTAATTTTTTTGCAACCTCAATAATTAATAAGTATAAGTTTTCATAATTAAAAATATTGCATTTGGTCATTTATCAGTTGCATCATCAAACTTTTCGCATTTATTATTAACAACTAATTCTGTAAAGGAACTGATAAAATAATGACAAATTGCAAGTGTAAAGATGATAAAACAGTAGACTCATTTAAGGATCAATCATTAATGGACTTAAATTTATTTTCGAACAACATGTTTATACCGCAAGCTGTATTGACTTTACCTCCCATCTTTACTAAAAAAGGTAATAACATACATCTAAATTCTATTGTTACTTTGGAAACCACTGCTGATGGTTCGAGTGAACCTATAAGTATTGACATAGATTATATCCTCCAAAGAATAACCAATAACGGAATATCAATGAATTTAGCTACGATTCGATTACAAAGAGAATTCACCAACGAATCGAATAACTTAATTAATACTATAACCCCTAACCTTACTTGGGTTGATTATCCAGAAACTGGTATTCACACCTATCGTATTTTCATTCAAGAGGCTGGACCATGTGCCAATGTCGATACTATTTGTGCTCAAACTCGTGCTTTAAATGCGTTAGTTATTAAACACTAATAGCTATTTAGTAACAAGCATACAAAACAAGTCTTATAAGCTAAAATTATCCACATCTTCATCCGTAAGGTAACAGCAGGATGACTGTGGTTAAATATTTCTTGCAGTAAAGTAACATCCTTATATTTCTTGTAGAAGAAATATCCGAACGTCTCGTGTACTGAATGACAACCGCATTCCTTCACTCCAACCTCTTGTGCTGCTTCGTTTAAAAGTTTCCATGCTTGAGACCTTTTAATATGATCTGAATGATGGAATATTGGACAAACAGTGGTTTGTAAATGGATAAAAGGGGCATATCACAACAGTGGTTATCAAAATGTTCTGGCGTTGGTAGAACAACCATTAGTAATTTAACTAAAGGTAATTCGGATCATACACCTAATGCATCAACTATAAAAAAAATAATGAAAGCGATTAGGAAAATAGATCCGAACGCTAAAGTGGATGATTTTTTCGACATGTAAAAGGGACTGCTCTCATACAGACCCTAATCTTTATAAACACAGCCCAACTTGAGTTTAATAAAATGCATCTTATCAATAACGTTTTATACAAAAAATCGAGGAAATAAATTTTTCCTGTATGAAAAGAACTTTGGTAAATCAACAATGTAAAAAATCATGTATATTCTTTATCATTCACTTTGTAAAAATATAGTTATATCAATGATTGTGAAAATACATCTGTTCCTATAGCTCCTATTATGTAAACTAGATTTGAATAATATATACAAGATTATTTATTTTTTGGATATGACACTAATTTGAAATCAAGAATCGCATATCTCGACTATTCTTCATATACTAAATTAATAATAAATGATGGAGTGGGTGATTTTTATGGGATTGGCTTATGTAGCAAATGTTAATTCCAATAATATATCTGTGATTGATACGAAGACACATGAGGTAATTGCTACTGTACCCGGTCTGACTGAACCAACTGATATATCCATCACGCCTGATGGAAAATTAGCTTATGTTACGAGTGATAACACTGGAAATATATATGTTATAGACACCAAAATTCATTCTTTGGTAGCGACAATTGGCACTACCGAAATAACTTTTAAAACAGTTTTTACGCCTGATGGAAAATTAGCTTATGTTCCGAGTATCGGATTTATCTTTGTCGTAGATACAAAAACGCATTCTTTTATTGCGACAGTTCCAGATAATTTTGGTTCGGTGCTATCTATCACACCCGATGGTAAAATTATCTATTTTGCGAATTCTAATTCTACAATTTCTGTTTTGGATACAAAAACACATAGTGTGATTGCTACTGTGCCTGTGCCTCCTTCTTTAAATCCACGAGTAACTTTTACTCCTAATGGAAAAATCGCTTATGTTGCAATTGATGTTATTCCTGGGACTGTTTCTGTCATTGATGTGAAAACTCATTCCGTTATTGCCACTGTGTCTGTTGGGGAGAATCCACGGGTAACTTTTACTCCTAATGGAAAAATCGCTTATGTTGCAAATGATGATATTCCTGGAGCTATTTCCGTCATTGATGTGAAAACTCATTCCGTTATTGCCACTGTGTCTGTTGGAGATGATTCAGAGGATGTTTTTTTTACACCAGATGGAAAAATTGCTTATGTTATTAACGATACTACCCCCGGGTCTGTTTCCGTCATTGATGTGAAAACGCATGCTGTTATTGCGACTGTATTTGTTGGGAACGAGCCAGAAGATCTTGCTTTTACACCTGATGGAAAATTAGCTTATGTTGCAAATGAATTTGAACCATTTGAACCTGGGACTGTTTCTGTCATTGATGTGAAAACTCATTCCGTTATTGCTACTGTGTCTGTTGGGGTTAATCCGGAGGCTGTTGTGATCATACCGAATTAGTTAATACAGAATAGTGAAGTAAATGTCTGATGGTTTTGCTATTATGTAAACTAGATTTGAATATTGTATTCATGTATATACAAAGAAACTGACGTTATTAATCGTCAGTTTCTGGGAGTCTTCATTTCTCTAAGATAACTGTACCTCTCTCATTGTCATAGACAACCACTAATATCCTTTTATTAGTAGTGTCTGACACCCTCGCATTAACAATATCATTTTCATAAAGTACTTTCCCGTTCTTATCCTTCATTCCTGTGCATGGGCTCCTACCTTCAAAAAAACATTCATCGTCTAATTGTTTTTTTGCTTGATTAATAAATCCTCCTTTGGCCCCTTCTATCTCTTCAATGTTAAACTCGAAACTAGTGACTGTCTTTATTGTGGAAATAATATTTGAATTGTGGATTGTTCAAATTAGGAACCTCCTTCTATCTAAACAAAACTTATTCTTTAGACATAAGGTATTACTGACATAATTTCTCTTCGAACACCATTCATAATTATTTTGGATGGTGTTTTGTTTTAAACGCTATTATCATATTGCTTTAGTCCAAACACATCTCCATCTTTTAACATTTAATATTATCACTACATTTCGAAGGAGAGATTATTATGTCAAATAAAATCTATAAAACAAAACTTTGCGGGTGTTCTCCAAAGTCAAAATCAGATTGTGTATTTACTACAAGAACTACAAGAACTTTTAGAAACACGACTCCTATTCAAATCCCTGACATTGGAACAGCAACACCTTACCCATCCCCCATTAATGTTTTTGGATTTCAAGATAAGATTATAAAAGTAACAGTAAAACTCATAAATTTAAGTCATACCTTCCCACGCGACCTTAATATCTTAGTAGCTGCACCAAATGGAAGTAATGCAACAATTATGGCAGATGTCAGTGATGCTAGTACTGTCAACAACATAATCCTAACTCTTGATGACATGGGACCAATTATTTTACCATCATTTGTTGCAGCACTCTCATCAGGCACATTTCAACCAGCCAACTACAATGGCGAGGGAGCAGTTTTACCACCTCCTGCACCTGCGAATCAACCAGGTGGATCAATGTTAAGTGTTTTTAATTTTATTAACCCTAATGGTACTTGGAATCTCTTTGTAGATGATACCGGTATTGCAGATTCGGGCAGTATCACAGGTGGATGGGAAATCACAATAACTACAAGTAATTGCACTCCATAATATTATTCCTAATAATTTTCCCTTCGTAGGAAGGGGGTCTTTTTTAGTAGAACACAACACAACTTACCTTGTGTTTATTAAGATTGTTCCCAATTATAATACTGTTCCATTGCATTATAATGTTTTTCCAACTCTTCTTTAGTCTTATTTCCGTCAATATGGAAATTATAATCGAATTAACAAATGTATTAATTAATTCTTCTGCTTCTTCTCCTAAAATTGATAAAACCAGAAAAGAAGTTAGCACAAGCATTTTCTGCTGGCTTATTTCCTTCATCTTGAGCTACAATCATATGAAAATCGTTTTCTCTAAGTATCGATAATATTTTCCTTTTCTGTTCATTTATCATTTCTAACCCTTCCCTTAATTTTGCGAAACATTGCTATCATTGAGTGTAATAAAATGATTAACCCGACCTAGCACATTATAGTACAAGCGTCTTAAAAACCATTGCATATAATGCTCTATAACTCTCCCTAACAATTATTCCTTCCGCTTCAGTTAGTGGGAGTTATACTTCTATAAATTTTATAAATTTGATTTATTTGACCTAGAACATTAATACAAGCAAGGTTGAATAATTTTACATAACATTAAAGTAAACCCATAACTATCATTCTCTCTTCCTGTTGCCTCCTTTGACGAACATACAGGGAGAGTATTTTTTTGCTAATCGCCACATTTGCTAATTAGTTTCCTTAATTTCTTCAAGTTTCATTATGTTATAATTAATTGCTAGACTTATTTGTTTATCGTTTTCTAAACAGAGGTGATCTTATATGGACGAACGCATTTTATTCATGTTTATTTTGTATATTGTTTTTTCCATAATTGGAATATCTATTTTATATTTTGTGATAAGAGCCGCAGTAAAAGCAGGTATCGATGATTCCATCACAAATAAAATGATTGGTCGAATATTAGATAAAGTTAGTGAAAAGAAATAACTATTCATCTGCACCTCCCACTACATTGTGGAGGTGTTTTGTATTTATTAAACTAATTGCTTATTTAGTTTCATAAACTACTAGTATTTTCGCCATTTTTTTTAAGTAGGTAAAGAGTATTGCTTCTCCCCTCTTTATCTGAATATCATGTTTAATAAGAGGAAAGAGGTGAAAAGATGTCTAGTAATGTGATAAATTGTCAAGAAAGAATGTATATTCCCACCCTACCCAAATAAAGAGTTAATTAATTTTCGTGCAGAAAAAACGAACATGGACCAACCACTCGATTTTAATGAAGTTAACAGGATATCTTTTAATAATGCAATTATTAATAATGGAAACGGATATGATACTAGTGCTAATCAATTTAAAGCTCCAGAAACTGGGTTCTATATTTTTACTACTGAAATTTTATTAGAATTTGTAAACCCAGGGAACATAGAAATAGAAATCCGGTCCAATAAGAGATTGATTGGTTCAACTGGAGTGTTGTTATCTTTCCAAGATGAACCAGTAGGCTTTACCGCGATGACTCCATTAGATGCTGATGAATTGGTAGCTGTTTTTATTACACCAGCTAATACAGGATTTAAAGCTATAGAATCAGCTTTTACTTATTTCGGTAGCTCCATATTACGATAAACCCATAATATTTTGCAGAATTTCAATTGGATATAATAGTTGATATGTTATATCCTCTATACAGATTTTTATGAGTAGGGTAAGCGCCCAGCGCCTTGACGTATTTCTACGATAGGTTTCCAAACGCTCCCCTCCGAACCGTACGTACACCTCTCAATGTATACGGCTCTCCACCTATCAATCTAACTTTCCTGCATGGAGTTTCTTATGGCATGGAACGCACATTGCTAATGTTTTTCTTTTCCTTGCAATCATGATCTGTTCCCATCTTTTTTTTCCTTTTAGGTCTTTAACCTTTTTGACATGATGAATTTCGATAGGAACATTTTCCTTTCCACACCATTCACATTTATTAGCTAACAAACGCTTTATAAGGCTATTTCTCGAAGAGTAGATTAATGTGTTTGGTAATTCGTCCACTTTTGTATTAAGTGGGGTTACAGATTTATAAAAACCTTTATTATAGAACTCCCTACATCTAGTGCCTTTTTTAGTTTCATACTCTATTACGAAAACACCGTTTTCGTAGTATTTATCAATAACTTTTGGAACACTGGTTTTGTATTTATTTCCAAAGGTTTTAAACATACTGAATTTCATAATGTGTAAAAACCTGTGTAGGTTACTTACATTGTCTGCTAATTTGTAGTAATTATATAAACCAGTTACTTCGCTGTTATAGACACTTAGTATTTCCAAGTCATCTAGATGGGCAAGATAGGTTCTATGAGTAGATTGCCATTTTCCATTTTCGTCGATTTTTAGTGCTTTCATTTCTAAAAGTTTCTTTATCCACTTTTCAGTAGGCATTAATAGAAAACATTTCCCTTTTACACTTCTCTTTGGATGATTGCTTTTCCATTCCTTGTTTCTTTGGAATGATTTATCTTGTGAGATTTTGATGTCGTAACCAAGGAATCTAGCTTTTTTTGTGTTATGCGTAATTAGTGTCTTTTCTTGCGATAACTCTAGACTTAGATTCTCTTTAAGAAAGACCGTGAGGTCTGCTTTCACCTTTTCTGCATCTTTCTTGTTACCATTAATGCTGATGATGAAGTCATCTGCGTATCTCACATAATTAATTCTACGGTAGTTAGCGTCCATTGGATTTGTTCTATCATGCTTACCAAGTTCTTTGTACAATGCTTTTGTTGTGGTCAGATAATCTTTTCTCTTTTTGTCTGTGAGATTAGATTTATCCAATACTTTCCTTATGGTGTAAATTCTCTTGTAGATTCTGAAATACTGTGGATTCTTTGTTCTTTTAACACCCTTGTCAAATTCTTCTTTATACCTGTTCATAAATTCATCCAACTCATTAAGATAGATGTTAGACAGTATAGGGCTGATTATTCCTCCTTGAGGCGTACCACTGAACGATTTATGGAATTTCCAGTCCTCAAGATAACCTGCCTTGAGAAATTTCCATATTAAATTTATTACTTTCTCGTCCTTTATCGTTTTTCTTAGAATACTGATAAGAGTGTGGTGATGAATGTTGTCAAAGAATCCCTTTATATCCCCTTCAACAAACCACTTCGTTCCATTAAAAATTGCCTTTGTTTGTAATAATGCTGAATGACAACTCTTTTTTGGTCTAAATCCATGAGATTTATCGGAAAACCTTGGTTCGTATATGGCTTCAAGAATGTCTCTAAGCACTTCTTGTACAAGTTTATCGTCACTAGAAGGAATACCTAACGGTCTTTTCCCACCATTACTCTTAGGAATGTAAGTTCTTTTAGCTGGATTCGGCTTAAAGGATTGAGTTTTGATTGAATCAATTATCTTATCAATTCTTTCTAGACTCATTCCATCTACGGTTTTCCCATCCGTACCTGAAGTCATGTTTCCCTCGTTAGCGTAGATTTTTTGGTACGCTTTGAGGTAAAACTCTCGATTGTATAAATTTCTGTATAAGCGTTTAAATGTGTATGTTTGCTCTCTTGATTTTTTTGTTAGAATATTTAACACTACTGTTGGATTTCTCATAGTGCCTCACGCACCTTCCCAAGTTGGAGTTAAAATAGATAGGCTGTCCCCCTTCGCCATGTACTAAGCTTTCCCTAGCTCGGACTACTACGAGGACTCCGTTACCGTATCGAGTATTCAAACGCAAATTGTTATAGCCCGTACGGGCATCCCGACTTAGGTAATCCCCATTTAGATGGAAAAAAGATGGCATACTGTATTATCGGATGTGATTTTCGCTCTTTTCTCACTGATAGTGGATGGTAGGGAAATATCCAAATCGTTCTTGTGCTAAGCCTCATCACAAGCTCATTCCCCTTATAGCAGTTAGCTACCTTACGCTATACGCAGTAATTTTCGCCCTTGAGTTGTCATTCAAGCAGTTTAGCTTTCATCCTTATTACAGCTTTTCGCCTTGCCATTCAGTCGTAACGTGGTAACTCGTTAACTTATGGCTTTCCCAACATGCTACACTCCCCGTCTGGTTTCCCTTTCGGATAAGTTGGGTGGCGATAGGTTTTAGTTTTGGATTTGACCTACATTAATGCTATTTAATGAATCTTTATCCACCCTTATGGGCGCACAACATAGTTACTCTTGAGTTTGCTAAAATATCATCTCCTTCATGAATGACAGTCTATGTTACAATTTTCGATATCATTTAAGTAGTCTCCTCATACCATAGTAGAAATAAATACTTTTTGGAGGTTTTTTATGACTACTGCGGTAATTGATGTCAAAACTCATAGTACAATTGCTACTTTACCTGTTGGATTAAACTCGACTCCTGTCTTTTCTTCTGATGGTAAGTTCGCTTATGTGGCCAATTTTGATGTAAGTACTGTTTCTGTCATTGATGTCAAAACTCATTCTGTTATTGCTACTGCATCTGTTGGAAACTCTCCAACTGCTATTACCTTAACTCCTAATAGCAAAATTGCTTATGTGGCTAATGTTGGTTATTTTTTTGTTTCTGTACTTGATACAAAAACACACTCTGTAATTGCTACTGTATCTGTTGGAACTGGTCCAAATTTTATCGCTTTTACTCCAGATGGGAAGATTGCTTATGTAGCTAATCTTGGTGATTCTATCGTTTCCGTCATTGATGTGAAAACTCATTCCCAAATTGCAAATGTGACAGTTGAAGGTGGCCCTGATTCTATTGCTTTTACTCCAGATGGTAAGATTGCTTATGTTACTAATCAGCAGGATGGGACTGTATCTGTTATTGATGTCAAGACTCATTCTTTAATTGTTTCTGTAACTGTTGGGAGTTTCACATTAGAGGCTGCTTTTACCCCGGATGGCAAAATTGCTTATGTTGTACCAGGAACCAATTAACGCATTAAATAAAACAAGTCTTTTACGAGAATCCACACTTCCATCCATATAAGTAACCCCAATACAAAATAAGTCTTATAAGCTAAAATTATCCACAGCATCATCCACAAGGTCTTGACTAATACCGATATATCGCAAGGTAACTGAAGGATGACTGTGGTTAAATATTTTTTGCAGTAAGGCGACACCCTTATATTTCTTGTAAAAGAAGTATCCGAACGTCTTTCGCGTTGAATGACAACCGCATTCTGACACACCAACCTCCTGTGCTGCTTCGTTTAAAATTTTCCATGCTTGAAACCGTTTAATATGATTTGAACCACGGAACGACTTAAATAAATAATCATTGTCATTCAAGTTGATGGTGTATTCGTTTATTCCTGTTACAGGTCACCTTTTTCTTCGTTTACCCATCAATGAAGTACGTGCATTAAACATGTTACTTCTGTATTAAACCCCATATAAAAAGTCAGCCTCTCAGCTGACTTCCTACAGTTATGCATACAATTTTTCCTCTTCTTTCCTAAAAAAACTTTTCATCGCATGGAATACATCAGCTTTTTGTTTTAAAATATAGTATCTGAACTTTTCATCTTTTATATTTTTATAAGCTGACATTAATGTGGAGTGACGGTTATACTGATACAACTCTCCAACCTATACCCAAATATCAAACATGATTGTAATACCTAATATATACATAAAGAATAAATAAATCACTATATTTTTTGCGTTCAATTACTTATAATTCTGTGGTCATGTAGTCAGTACCTATTACTAAAAAATCCAAGCAACTAATACCAAAATGCCAATAGCTTTTAGGGCATCCTTTTCTTCTTTAGTAAAAAACGAGTCAACAACTTCATAAGTGTTTGTACCTTTAACCTTCCTTAGCTTAAACGAGCGTGATTTTAATTCCTCCGTTTGTATTTCTGACTCTTCCTGTTCCGACAGGAATCTGCCTAACTCGTCTCGAGTTCGTTCGCTCGATCTTCGTTTTCGCTTCGGCTCTTGATCCAAGATTTTTCTCAATGCCTCTCTCTCTTGTCGTGTTAACATTGACGTCCTTCTCCCTCTTCTCGTTTTTTAGCTCTCGTTCCAGCCATAACTGGATAAAATCCTGTTCCCACATGGGGGAGGGGAGAGGGACGTCTGCTTTCATATGCTGCTTAATTGTGTTATTAAATGTGTTCGAAAAAGCTGAAGTGAATAATGCAAGCCTAATAATTTGATTGCGGTCAAGGTCTGTAGCTTGAAAAAGAGCATCTACATAGTTCCGAAACGTATCGTCATATCTGACTGTAGGTCTATACATCAGACGTCCCCCCTTTAATGCTTAGACGTCCCTCCCTTTTCAAACGGACGTCTTTCCACTCTGCTTGATTTAAAGCCATTTTTAATGTCATTTACATTACCTCCTTATTTCAGACGTCTTGTAAGCTTCTTTATACAATGTACGAGGCACTGCTTGTCCACTATTCCTAGTTTCTTCGTAAGTTTAGGTTTGTTTTTTCGTAAATTTGGAAAAGATGTTTTTTAGGGAGGCGATATAAGATGTTATTTAAACCATTAACTAAATTAGGTAAATGGATGCACAAAAGGGGAATTACTGGAGCTTGGCTACAAAAGGAAACAAAACTTAATAAGAGCACAATATCAAGTTTGACGTCCAATAAAGATTATTCACCGAGACAAAGTACAATGAGGAAGGTTATTAAAGCGTTAAGAAAAATAGATCCGAACGCTAAAGTGGATGATTTTTTCGACATGTAAAAGGGACTGCTCTTATACAGTCCCTAAATTTTGGTAGAAACACAACTCAACTTTTGTTTACTAGCACACTACGTATAACAACTTTTTATGCAAAGAATTCAGGATATAATTTTGATTTTTATAAAAAGGACTTTGATATATATAATGTATAAAATCTCGCATAAATGATAAATTCCAAGAATAATAAAAGATAATATTATGTAATCTAAAGCTGAATACCACCTACAGATATATACAATAGATCTAAATGTACTTGAAATATAGTAGGAGTAGATAGTTACCCCTACTTATTCAGTATTTTGTCCTTTAAGAGGTTGTAAAAAGAATAGTGACTGCAACACCACTATCTAGTGTTTGATCTGGGTTGGAAGCATCAATCCTTACTGATAATAGTTCACCTGGGCAAAAACTAGCACTTCCCTGTACAGTGTCTGTACAACCTGATTCAGGACTCAGACCAGTTACCGTTGCAGAGATACTTTTATCATTTATGGGTGCACCACAATTTTCACTTCCAACAATCGTACAACTTACTGTATCATCTTCAGCTATCGGATTATCACGGGTACTAAAAGTCATATCTGTAATGGTTGAACTCTTGATCATGACCACATTATTTGCTATGAAACTACCTGAGGTACCCAACCCTACAAAATTGTTATCAGCAGCTAGATCTACTGTTTGAGCTGCTAAATTGATCTCCCTAACTTCCGGTCCTGTTGGTCCTGTTGGTCCTGTTGGTCCCTGTAAACCCATTGGCCCCTGTGGTCCTTGTGGTCCAGGTTTTCCTGGAGGTCCCTGTGGCCCTTGAGGTGGTGGTGGAACGATTCTACATTTACAATCTCTATCTTTCATTGTAATTTTCACCTCCTATATATTTATACTTTATATTTATGATTCATTTCTATAGAAGGTTAGACTAATGTATTTATCGTGACAAAAATGTAGAGGTGTCTATGTTAATTGAATATTTTACAACAAGTTAAGATAGCCATTATTATGTAAACTAATTTTGAGAATGGTATATATTTCAATCAAATACACTAAACTCCATGTGTTTTTTTATTTGGAAATCTCCCACCCCCTTTATACTCGAACTAACCTTGGTTTTGTAACTTTTTTTTTAATAGACCATAAAATAATTAGAAAAATTATTTAAGTTACGACGCGTTAATATATGGTCTAATTGGAGGGAAATGCGTGGAAATTAGTCTTTGTATGATTGTAAAAAATGAAGAAGAAGTATTAGATAATTGTCTATCTTCTATAGCCAAATTAATGGATGAAATTATTATTGTGGATACTGGATCATCAGATCGAACCAAGGAAATTGCAATGAAGTATACTGATAAGGTTTATGACTTTGAATGGATAGATGATTTTTCAAAAGCTCGAAATTACTCTTTCTCCAAAGCAACGAAAGATTATATTATGTGGCTTGATGCTGATGATATTGTACCAATTGAAAGTCAACGGAAGATTGATGAGGTAAAGGAGAACCTCCTTAAGCTTAACCCTGATGCAATCACGATGGCTTATCAATACAGCTTTGACTCAGAGGGAAGACCTATTTTAACTCTACATCGAAATCGTATTGTGAAGAAGGAATGTAATTTTAAATGGCATGGATACGTTCATGAGCAACTTGAAATTTCAGGTAAAATCATCAAAACAAATATTGTCATAAAACATAAAAGAGTTCGAACAAATTCAAAACGTAATATAAAAATTTACGAGAAAGCACTTGCTACACAAAAGACGTTATCTCCGAGGGACATATTTCTGTATGCAAATGACTGCTTTGATCATAAAAATTATGAGAAAGCTATTGAATTGTATGACACCTTTTTGACCTTGAAAAACCAAGAAAAAGAATTTCGTAATTATGCTATTTGGAAACTTGCTGACATCTATATTAATCTTAAAGAATATGATAAAGCAATTGACTATTGTTTCGCATCTTTTAAGATGGATTCTCCTAGAGCTGAAATTTGTTGTAGGTTAGCATATTGCTTTCAAGTAAATAAGGAAATTACGCAGGCAATAAGTTGGTATAAAATAGCCACCAATCTTGAAAAACCAGATCTGCAAGATCACAATACAATTTTTCAAGAACATTGTTACACATGGATTCCTCACCTTGAATTATGTAGCTGCTATATTTATTTAGAAGACTATACAGAAGCGAAATTGCACAACGATTTAGCAGCAAAATATGTTCCTGACAGTTCTTTAGTAAAATCATACAATCAGTTCTTTAAAAACTTGAATGTCTAAAGAGGTACCTGAAACGATCATTATCATGAAATGAGAAGGAATATTACTTTTAAAGTTAAGGGAGCTAAGCTACGATATACCGCAAAGTAACCTTGTTATGTAAAACAAAAATAGTTCCAGCTTTTCATTTTTGAAGAAACTGGAACTAATCGACTCACTAATCATTGAGTTTCTTTGATCATTTAGACAATTGACAGTTGCATATTTAAGTAGTCAGACATTCACTGAATAAAAGGAACATGTTTACATCTTAAAACTTGAAAGGAGTGTAATTGAATGTCTGATTGTAGGTGTAAGGGAAAAGGAAACAATGAATTATTTTGTAAATGTGAAAATACACCTATCACTTTCACAAGCGTTAATGTTGGAGTAGATCCAATACCCTTAATAACGTTGACAACAGATAATCTATTGGTTACTGAAAAGGATTGGGTTGCAAAAATTGATTCAATGCTTGTCATACAAGCTGATGCGACAAGCCCCTTGTTTGTAAATTATGAAGTTGCACGTATTACAGGGAATACCACAAATATATTGTGTACGTACACTTTAAACGAAAATCGGAATGGGCAATATACACTTACCCCTAACAATACTGTCTGTGATGAACCAGGAGTAGGATGCCATAAGTATCGTTTATTTATCTCAGGTCTTCCCCCACAAGGAACACTTAATTTTACTTGCAGGTGCATCAATGTAACTACTTTTCAAAAAGGTAAGTAAACATAAGAAATGCCCTACTCTATTCATAGAGTGGGGCTGTTTTCATGTCGTCATGCAGGTGCATTACATATTATGTTTTCTTAATTTGTTCGTGCATTCAATGAGAAAAATAGTTGTTCAACACAATTTCTATTGTGGTTACTAACTTCAAAGTTTACGTAAGATTTATTGAAAGATTTTTTTATAGTAACTAAGAGTTGGTACTAAACTATTAGAACTATATATTTCTTCAAGTTCGTGTCTAGTCACCCATTTAATATCACTCACTTCACTTTCCTGAAGTACGGTTTCTGTAATATCAAAGCTTTGCTTAAATAACCATATATCATAAATATCATTATTTACATCACATCGTTCACTTTTAATCATTTTCCCGTTAGATCTAGACAATTTAATCCCTATTTCTTCATTTACTTCTCGCACCGCACCATCTAGACTATTTTCACCTACTAAAATAGATCCTGCTGAACATTCCCATAGATTAGGATGGAATTTTTTATCGTGATGTCTTTTTGTTAGAAGTATCTCACCTTTTCTATTCATAATCCAAACATGAACAACAATATGAAAATCACCTTCTGCTAACGGAACTCCACGTTCATGAATCCTATTTTTTTTATTTCTATTCTTATCATACACATCCCATAGCTCCACCATGTTTCCTCCTCGCATATTCTTTGCACATCGGACTATCTAACAGAATTACTTTGTATCACTTTTGTTTTAAAAAAGAGCGTTGATACGCCTGGCATCAACGCCTATTCTTCTACGGCTTCAAATAGTTCTTCAATAGTAACGTCTAATGCTCTTGATATTGCGAAAAGGTGTTTAGCTTCAAACCTGGAATTTCTATCAAACCTGGAGATTGTAGCCTGAGTAACACCCGATAGATCCGCTAATTCCCTTTGTGTCATGTTTCTTTCTTTTAATATTTTTGACAGTTTGGACTTAAATTCCTGCATTTTATTTATCTCCTTTTTTGGCTAGGCTTACTACTAATGCAGCTACAGCTATGATACCAGCTACAGCCGTGATTGCTATAAGAAGAACATTCATGCTCTTTATCCTCCTTCCAATTTGTGTTATATTGGAAGTGAGTAAGAGGAGGGCTATCCTCTCACTCACTAGGTGAACTATTTAGTTCGTTTGATGTTTATTACCGCAGTGATTAGGTTCGTAACGGCTATTACTAAGTTGATTACTGCGGTAACTATTAGAAGCTTTGTCATGTTATCACCTCCCCTTTCTTTATACTCTTATTATACCATATCGCATCACGTATAACAAGTATAAAATGGTAGTTTTTTTAGTATTTGGTAATATTTTTTATTTATATTAAAATTCCCTCTTTTACTAGTGTTTCTCAGACGCTCTCAGACAAAATTATCTTTTCCTGTATGTACTATATTATAAATAACTGCAAAATAAAAAACCCTTCACTCCGAAGAGTAAAGGTAATGAAGTTGGAAATTCCCATCCAGTAACAAATTATGAAGTTTCTCCATCAATTGTGTGGACAGGACACTAGAAAATTTTATTTTTTCTTTTACTAAACGAACATACTTTCGTATATAATAAGTACTGAGGTGATACGTTTGAAAGATAGAGGAATTATGAAATGGATGCCTGCATTTATACAGCCCGAACAAATGAAGATGATGAAAGAAGCTCAGGCTGATTATTATAAGGTAGAAAAACCTGTCTTAGATGAGCATGAAATAGAAGAAATCAATAGCACAATCCTGGAGGCTATGGAATTTACACAAGAAGTGACTGTGACATATTTTGAAAATGGTTCTTTCAAGCCGTGTATGGGATATATTCATTTTTTGGATCAACTCAATAAGCATATTAGGGTAATGGATAAATTTGAGGAAGTGCATAGAATTAAATTTGAGGACATTATAAACGTACAAATAATATAACAGCCCTGCAAAGCATGTAGGGCTGTTTTTTCGTGGAAGTCATTCGTGGTGTATTTTATATTATGCAATTGTTATTTTGTGTATGCGTTTTTCAAAGGACGGCCAACCATTATAGCATTCAAAAACGCTATATCATTAACGGTTATGTCACCTTTTTTGGCTTTCTTTTCCCACTTATCGCTAGTTAGAATGCCTTGTTCTCTTGCTATTTCATAAGTCTCAGCTAACTCGTCATATTGCCATTGTGCCAGCTTCATTTCTTCTTCCTCCTGCTTCGGTTTATATAATTCTGTTTCAATAGCTTTTATAAAAGCACCCCAACGCCCTTCACCTAAAATACGATGAGGACAAAATTTTCCTGACCAATCACGGTGCTTTTTAACTTTTTCGATGCCCCAGTTTCTCTCCTTAAGTAGTTGAGCAACAAACTTTACTGTCAATGCTTCTGCTTTTCTATAACGTTCTCCGCCACTTTGGGAATAGCAAATTTCAATTCCAATTGATGAACGATTACCTTTCCCATATCTACCGTCTCCACAATGCCAGGCATTGAGATTAACAGGGATGCCTTGAATAACTTCTTTATCATCAATCGCATAATGGTATGACACTTCATTACTGTTACCAATCATGTACTTTATTTCATTTTCTGCAGGAGCATCATTTGCAGTATTATGAATTGTAATGTAGTCAGCATCCATGATATAAGGACATTTTATTTTGTGCTTATTTGGTGTAACAAGCATTTGACGGACAGGTATCATTTTTGCTCACCGTCTTTTTCTTTTAATACTTCTACGCCTTTTCTAAGCACATTTGGTACAGGTACACCGATTCTTCCAGCGTTTTCAATAATTGATAGTAGTTCATTTGCTAAATAAAAGAAGATGGTAGCATCACGGATAATAGATCCGTTGCCAATTGCTAAATCTACCTGGTATGCAACAGCAACAATTACAAAGATCATTACTTTTCTTGCTATTCCAATGAAGCCCGTTTTACTTTTCAAATTATCTTCAATTCGTGCAGCAATCATCCCACTAATATAGTCAACAATTACAAATACTAATAGGACAATAAACAATTTTGACCAACCCCCTACTAAGAATCCTAAAGCTCCCCCTATTGCTGTTGCACCTGTTTTAAGAAACAAATCTAATCTTTCCATAATTTTTCTCCTTTCCATAATAAAAAGCCCTTGTGACAGGGCTTGAATTTTTCGTTAGTAAACATAATGGGTATTGTGTCTAATAAAAATAGGATGAGCCTAAGCCCACCTTATCCAGCAAAATCTTCATTTGTTATTGTTTTAAACTCTTCCTCTGTGATTTCACCAAACTGATTTGATTCAGTTCTAACCACTAACCGTAATTGATCAATTGAAACCCATTTCTGATTGAATGCTAGTTTCCAAAATGCCAACTTACTCACCTCCTTTCAGTTGCATCACTTCGATTTTTAACAATGCAAGCTCTTGACCAAGACTGTTTATTACTGTGTCTTTTTGTATATTTTCAATTTTGGCTAAGGCTAATTGCTCTCCCAATCCAGCTACCTGTTCCTCAACAGTAAAATCATTTTCAAACACCTTTTTTAAAGGTCCGAATGTTCCGTCCGGCAGTCTCTCTCTGCTCATTAATGCCATTAATCAAGCACCCCCGAAATCAAACTAATTGATGGGCTTACATCGACTGAATCACGTTCGAGTGTAAGTTTTAAGATGATATTTTCTTTCTCTGCGTCTGCTTGAAATTTAAGTGTATCTTCAGTTATTTCATCCGTTAACGGTACTGAATCCTCAAGCAACATAAGTTGAAAATCCTCCGGCTCTCCTGTCATTGTCATACTTATTTCAGCATTAATTCTCAAGTCAGGATCACGTTGAATCCATAACAAAACGCCTTTCGCTGTCCCTTTTGGTGCATCGATTTGACACCGTGCAAAAGAAGTCAATAAAGGCGTTTCAATATTTGATTTATTTATAATAAGTGATTTTGTTGTAACAAAGTCATAACCATCAATAGCCTGTATTTGAACTATGTTTTCAGCTTCTGTCAATGCTTCAAGCTTCAAATCAAATGAAAATGTTCCTGCTGGTCCGTTGTGGATCTGGACATATGAACTGCCGTTGAGATTGTATTTTACTTCAAGATTTCCCCCTTCAGGATCTCCTGCTGTTCCAGTGATAGTGATTGTGTCATTATCTATTAGATCCGCCAATTCTTGAAATGAATCAATTGATATAGTTGGAGGACGATTCAACACTACGTAAAATGTTCGATTATCTTCCGTTATACCGCCTTGATCATCTTCAACTGTTACTTTAAGCGTGTGAGCAATACCTTCCTCAAGTTGATCTGTTACAACCGTTTCTCCATCATACAAAACCCCATTTTTTAGTGTGAGAGATTTTGAAAAAGGGAAAGGCATTCCGTTTGATATTTGCGTTTCAATAGCCCTTTCAGTTTGTCCATCAATTTGATAACGAACAATAACAACTTGCCCTACATCTTCGTCAGTTGCTTGACCTTCAATTGTTAGAGTGTCATTTTCGTAAAGTGTGCGATTATCGGTTGTGTTTAGCATTATTGTTGGTACTAAGTTGTTTATAATAGTATAAACATCCGAGTATATCCAATCTGAATAGGAACCTGAGTTACTAGTTCTAATTCTGAATTGAATACTTTCCATAGTCTTACTCGTACCTAACGGAAAATCATCGGATGTATCAATTACGTTATGTGAAGTCGTTATAAAGTCTCCGTTTTCTATGCCTTCATTTATTGCATACTCTAAGTAATACGTTTGATTGCCGTTATCCTCAGAAGAAGCACCCCATGCCAATGGTACAACTTCATTAATACCACCCCTAAACGTTGAATTCGCAGGAGGGCTTGTAAAAGGTGCAGGAGGGGCTGCGCTTTCGTTTACTCGGCTACCTTTAACATACCAATAATTATCAGTGTGTTTTCCGTTGGATGGGTATGCCTCATCTTCTGCAATGATCCCACTTTGAATTAAAGACCCTTTAATCTCTATTCCTTCGGAGGTGTGTCTTTTTGCTCTATAACCCCCATTAATCCACTCTATTACTTCATATATCCTCCGATAGTAGTCTATTCCGTTTTGGTCAGAACCTGATCTGCTCGAGAATATCAAATCACCTGGTTCACCGCTGTTATAAGGTTTTTGTTTATATTCACCATTTTTTATTTTATACGCTTGATTTAGGCTGTCCCATAGAAAATTATTTTCTACATCCGTATATGCCAGAGTCGAACCAATTGGAAAAAGAATGTGCGTTTCTCCATCTTGAACAGGAGTTTCATACAAGTCTACATTATATTTACTCCAATAATACTTAGGCTTTGTAACTGTATATATTTCGCTCTCTCTGTACGAAGATTCTAAACCTTCGCTATCAACTGCTTTTACCCTCATTCTTAGGGATGTTGCTGTTGGGATTGTGTAAGCAAAACTAGGTGAAGATGTCTGCCCTATTTCTTCATATGGTGCGCCATTTATAGATACTTCCCATTTATATTTTGATAGATTGCCCTCACTATCACTAGCAGCCCAAACTGTAAAACTCCTAAAATCGCCTATTTCTAATTCTTCGTTACTTGTTGGGCCTACAAATGCCTCTGGTGTTGATGGTGCTGTGTTCGCTATGTCTTTTTTAACATACCAATACGCACCATCTACACCATCGTCAGGGTATGTGCCATTCTCTGCTGTAATTGTGTCTTTTAAACTCCCTTTCCATTCGGAATAATTTTCTAAATCATATGTTTCATCTCTATACCATACTTCATTTGATATATTATCCTCTAAAACAGTTCGTTTATATAATGTTGTTGAGTCACTTATATAATATAAAACAGTTCCTGGTTCATCGTTATTTGAAAGGCTGATACAAAATTCTGAACCTGATTTAATAAATTGATAATTGAATACTGCATAATTAGGATAACCACACATTCTATCTTGATAATCTAATGATCTTTCTCTCGTTCGTACTAATACTTCATCATAGTCTCTTTCTAAGTTATATCTTTCATAATTATATAGAACCACCTATATCACCTCATTTACTGAGATTGCAAATGTACCCCATTCACCAAAAGTCAATTTTCCGTTTGAATCTGAGTTACTTCGAGCAAGCACCGCACCCTTTTTATAATCATTCAATATCGCATCTTGTATAGTAATAGTATTTGTGATATCATCAATCGCCGTGATCATGACATCCTCGCTATTTTCATCATCATAAATTGTAACAACCGTAAAATCTTCAAATCCTTCAATGCCATCCAAACTTAAAGATGTAGCTCCTGCAGACACTTCCTCAACCAAAACAGATCTTTCTGTAAGCATGGTGATACGGTTCCCATCACCTTCAAAAGTAACAAAAAAAGCACCACTGTTACCTGGTACCCTCCCGTCAATTTCCATTTGCACCTCTAATTTTTGAATGTCAGAAGCTTGTTGAATAAGCCATTCATAAGCGTTGAAAATTCCATTTTCAATGTTGTTGGCAAACAGCGCCATAAATCTAGTGCCTTCATCTATAACATCACCTGTCATGGGATCAACTATTTCATCCGCCCATATCGTTTTCACATAAGGATTTCCCTCACTCATGCCATCACCTCCTGTGTAATAGGAAATACAATTGAAAAACCGTTTGCTCCTTTTTGATAATCTAATTCTTTTACATACAATTCTCTGCCTTGAATATCAACTAGGGCAGCTCTACTAATCAATCCTGTTTCTATATCAAGATAAACATACTTTCTAAGTGTATTTCCCACTGTTATCGTTCTATGAATTTCTTTTTCTATGACAACACCATCAATAGTGACCTTTGCTTTTCTTACAACACCATCGATATATTTCAATATTTCGCTTAACATTAATTGTTGAATCTCCATTACGCACCTCCAGCTCTAAACCTACCGCATACCGGGTAATTAACCTCAAAAGAATAAGCATTGTCAATTAATTTTAATGAAATATCAATTTTTGCCCCTGGAACACTTGCTGTTGTGAAACGATTCGTAACACGGTAATTAATAGGAAATGTATAAGACTCTCCTAATAAAGCCATATACTCACTAATCAATACAACGGTTGTAGAAATATCGAGGTTTAGTGGTACAATTTTTTCCAACAATATAGATACTTCGTGATAAAAAGAAGCTCTATCAGCTTTGACAAGGGTTTCAAGGTGATAATTGATTACATCCAGTTCTATTTTGTGTTGATCTTCTCCTAGTAACTCTACTAATAGATCCTGGAGATATTGCAAGACATAAGGAGGGTTACTTCTCATGCGATTTAGTAACCTCTTTTTCCTAAAATCAAGTGTTTCTACAGATTTATCTGGAATGATTTTAAACATGGCTTCTCGTCTTTCAATGCCTTTTTCACTTGACGTTAAGATGAATTGATCATTTATAATATCTTCAATCGTTTCTTCTAGTTTCACAAATTGAACCGACTCTGCTTCAGTTAGTTCGTTAAACTCTCTTATATCTTTATAGTAAGATGGTAGATACTCCATTAATATGTTCAAGAGATTACTACACCACCTTTTACGGGTATCTCACTTTCTAAAGTTAAGTTTTCAGCAAGACCATTTAACGTAGTACTCGTTATGTCCACTACACCTTCAATCCCAAGTATACGAGATTCTAAATGGCTAACCCTTATCACTAATGAGTCCTCTTTATTCCACTCTTTACGTATTTCAGCTAGGTAAAGGTCAATGACTTCTTGCACCATGGGCTCAACTTGTCCTAGTGTAACGTTATTTAAAGTCAGTGAGGTGCTAATATCAACTGCAACAGCCTCGACTCCTTCAATTGTTACTGTGTGTCCAATAGGGGCTGTTCCATATCCTTCACCTGTTTCCTCTATAGGATCAACTGTCTCTTGAACTAGGTTAATCAATTCATTTGATGGAGCATTAAACGTGGAATCAATAATAACTGCTTTGACTGTTCCACCTCCAAAAGGTGTACGGTATAACCTCACACCGCCTATACCCTGAACTTTCAAAATCTGCTCTTGATAGTCAGCTCGATTTCCACCAAAGGGCTTTACATCTAAACTATCAACATACTTAGCGTACAAAGATGGATCTGACTCATCATCCTCACCAGGAATTAATACTTCTGATAGTGTTGCATTTCCTAAATTTTGAATTGGCTCAATCGGTAACAAATCACCATAATCTTGATTACCTACAACGCCGGGTGTTTCAGCAATTAATTGATATTCACCATCAATAACTTTCTCGGTCGCTTTATACACAATGTCATTTAATACAAACCTACTATTCAAAGAGATATCTAATGGTTGTGAGTCTTTGTTTGTAAATATTCCTTTTCGTATCGAGTTCGTTGCACGATTCCGATAAACACCATGTTCACCTACACGCCTTTCTAAATAATTTCCATCTGCAGTATCTGCAAATGTTAGCCTCAAAAGGGTATCCAACTCAGCATATGTTTCCGCTAGTTTCATGGCTGCTGGCGCAAGAGCATCATAAATAACTGAACCTTCAAGTTTATCTACATCATCTGGAACTTCGTCCAACATTTCTTGAAGAATAACTTTGAACGTTTTATGTTCATACATTAGGAATCCCCTCCCTTAACACCTCGACATCACCATATATGGTGATTGCTATGAAACTAACAAACGCTTCATCCTTTACAAATTCAAGCTTAAAATTAAGTAGAGAAGTAATCCGTTCATCTTGTAATAATGCTTCTTTTATTCTTCTTGGAAGTTCACCAGATACAAATAACCTTTCATGACCAATCATGTTTTCAAATCCGTAGTCATCTGAATAGATTAAGTGAGCAAAGCGTTTTGTACCAAGTACTTTATATATTGCTTGTTCCATCGCTTCCTTTCCCTCAACCATCCCCGAACAACGACCACTTTCGAAATTAAGCTTGTATGTTTTTGTTGGTAAAGATGAGGTATCAATCACTCTAGTATTTTCGTTTAGTGTAAAACCACCGCTTGGAAGAACCATCACTCCACCACCTTATCTAGCACAACAAATTTATGCCCACCTTGAACCCTAAGCAACACTACTTTGTCATTAATCTTTAACCCTGTACGAATAGGCGTTGTTGTTAATTTGCCCGTTAATGCCTTTGTCGTGACTCCAGTGTCACAAGTATGATCATGCTCTAAATCCACTTCATAACGTGTCACACGCTCCGTAAGGACAAGAAATTCTGTTGTGAGCTTCAATTTTTGATGAATTTCAATTTCTAGTGGGGATGTATTTACTACTACCCCAAACAAGACATTTACAGGGTTGGTTGCATTCATCGCATCAATTGCTGCTGCTTTAATATGATCTAACACCTCATATCACCTTCATTTTTAACTTCATTGTGTGCACCCCTTCACTCCAATCGTGCTTACATTCGTCCACCATGAAATACTCTTTAAACCCAAGTTTTTCAATATATAGGTACACCATGCGCCCTGCACGTACTTTCCAATCCCCTAAGCTTGATATGTTTAGCTTTTTAGTTTCTTTATTCTGCAGAGCAATGATTTGATTGGCTAAATCTTTAATTTGCTCAGGTTCCATATTTGCATCTACTTTACGAAACTTTTGAAGCCTTCCCCACTTTGCAATATTTGCTGAATCTTGAACAATATAAACCTCTCTTTTGCCTGTATCATCGTTATCATGCACAAGCTTTACCCGGTTATATGTCTCTTTATCTATTGATTTTTCGTAATCAAAATCAAAAAGCAGACTTTCTTCTCCAATGTAGAAGTCATCTGCTTGAATGGCCATGTTATTAATATTTTTTAATGTGAGTGAACCAAAGTCATCAAATAAGACAAAGTTCTGGTTTGTTGCTATCAACGTAGAATCAAGATATTTTGTCGCTACATCCAGAGCTTGCTTATCATCCTCAACAATGCCTGGTACAATATAGCCTGTATCTTCAAATGTTCCAACCTTAAGTCCAAATTCAGAAGCGATTTTCTTAATCGCTTGGGATGCTGATAGAGCCGGAAGAACAAAGGTGTCATTGTTCATCAAGTACCTGAGTTGATCATAACCCGTAATAGACACTTCACCATTTCTTGTACTCCCTCCGCTGAATATGAAGCCGTAAAATATGTTATGTGGCTCATCTTTTACTCGTATTACTGCTCCGCTATCTATCGGGTAATCAAGAGGGTTATCGATGATAAGCTTTGCTTTAAAGACACCAGCTTTCCCGATCCTGTTTGTAGTCCAGGTAAAAGAGGACACGGGCATATCCCATACAACACCGTTTCGGTTGTCAACTAATACTTCCATTAATCGCTCCCCCAACTAGGAGGTATCTTTAGTTTTAATCCAATGGGTAATGTTCTTAGGTCACTATCCTTGATGCCATTCAGTTCCTGTAATTCTTTATAATTAGCCCCGTTACCTGTATATTTTTGAGCGACTTTCCATAAGCTATCACCTTGAATTAAAGAGTAGGTTTGAGGAATAGTTTTGTTATTCTGCCTTGGTGGAGCTTTCTTTTTCACAACCTCTGTCTGTGGTTCCCCATTAATAGCTTCTTTCGTATTTTTTACAATCGTCATTTGCTTTGGTGCAAAGGGTACATACTTTTTGAGTTCTAGTGAGTAATTAACATCCCCACTACCAAACGATTCATCATAACTAAATGACTCAATGGTTACGAGTTCATTAATAGAAAAAGATCCATTCACGTAGATGTACCGTATAGGCGTTTTCTCTACTTGCCATTTTTCTAGTTTCTCAATGTAATAGGTAGGCTCTAGAAAATCTGTTTCAAGGAAATGATAATCTTGTGACGGAAAAAATGAAATAAGAGAAAACTCTTTAAGATCAACGTCTTTTGGTATGTTTACACTACCAAGCTTCGCAATCTTAAATGTTTCTCCATCCCCTGCACTCTTCACATTAACCTTTTCAGGATTCACAGGTAAACGAAAGCCCTCAGAATCATTGTTTGCGCTGAAATAGATTCCGTGCATTATGAATACACTCCTTTAGTGCTTCGGGCTATGTCTTCCTCAATCTTCTTTTCAATGATACTGGCCGTTTTCTCTGCCATTTTATCAATGTCCGCTTCTTCACGAATGATGTTATCACCGTTAAAAGAGACTTGTGGCCTTAGTGTTACAAAGTTTTGTATTGAACGGATATCAGCCAGCTCCCTCAACATTTTGATATCTTCTTCAGCAACATTAATTTCATCATCAATTTTACCTACCTTATCAAGTTTTCCTCCAGTCGGATTGGCTACTTTTTCTAACAGATTATCCGTACCTAGTGGAGAATCTAAGAAAGGGTTCTCCATATCTTCAGGATTACCAAAACCTAATAAATCCTTAGCTTTGTCAACGAATGAATGAATACCATCTGTCATTGATCTTGAGAATGACTGGCCAGCCTCATTTCCTATTGTATAGGCATCATGTAAATTCATTTGGTCTAGTTTCGCCCCACTAAAATCAACAACATCTTCTGTTGATACAGGTTTCATCTGTTCTAATGCATTCATCAATCCTTTGATTTGATTAGATGCTTTGTCCAAGACACCATCCTCAAGTAATGAGACTTCAGGAATAACATCTACACCAGCTATCTTATTAATTGCTTTTATGAGACCGTTAATGCCTCCAAGTACAAAATTGATTGCATCAAACATGATATCGACAAAGTGACTTCCAAAGTCTTCAACAGATACTGCCATATTGTACATGACCTCTAAAAAGTTCATCCCAAGATCATAGAATAGTTTTTTCACAGCATATACAGGATCAATAAAGAGATTGACCATGAATTCAGCAAAGGAAACAAGTGTGTTCCATAAGTAAGCGAATCTGTTGTAAACTTCAGCTACGAGTGTCATAAATAGCCCTGTAATGAATCCTATTACGGCTGCTGTTTGATCTCCCCATGCATAAAGCGCATAGATTGCTAAACCAATCGCACCGACAAACAGGAGTAAAATCCATGTACCAGGAAAAGCATACATGGCTGCATTTAAACCGTGCTGGGCTGCCGTTTGCAAAAAAGTTTTCCCTGCTGCTGCCATAGATACAGCGCCCTGAAAAGCAATAGCTGTATTAAGCGCCCATTGAGAGAGTGCAGTTAACCCCGTAGACACTCGAAGTGCTGCCATGAGGCCAAGATATCCAAATAATGCAGCTCCTGCCATCGCAAGATACGGTGCAATTTCGGACCAATTATCTGTAATTAAACTTCCTATTGCTCCGAGTTCTGTATACCCCCACTCTAGCAAATCAAAAAACATGTTCATACCTGTAATAAAGATATTGACCATCCACATCGCTTGTCCGGCTAATACACCAAAGGCATCTGAGTTTACAAAATCACTAAACCGAATAAATAACGGCTCAAATGATTGTAAAGCCCAACTTTTGAACATTGTCCACCCTTGGGCAAATGTCAAAGGCATGTTTTTAAATTTATCCTCGATATCGTCTGCAGCTTTAAATAAAGCCGACTTAATAACGTCTGCAGTAATGGTTCCTTCAGCTGACATATCCTTAAGGTCACCCATAGACTCACCTGTAGCATCTGCAATAGCTTTGGCGAGTAATGGCGCATTCTCCATGATAGAACGGAACTCGTCCCCTTGTAAGCGTCCTGCTGCCATTGCTTGTGTTAACTGATACATACCAGCCTCACGCTCTTGAGTAGAGGCACCTGATACGGTGAAGGCTTTCCCCATTAATTCACCAAACTTAATCGCTTCATCGTTTCCTGTGAAAGCTTCACCAGCTAAGAGATTCAACTTGGCCACGCTATTGGCTAAATCAACATATCCTGTACGGCTTCTTTGTGCAGCTTGATAGATTTTCTCTTGAAGCTCTTTTTGGGTTTGTAAGCCATCATTAATGTTGGCTAAACGCGCTGAGGTTGAAGTGTAAGTATCTGAAGCACTTACAAAGCTTTGAACTCCGTAAATAATTCCTTGTATAGATAAATACGCTGCTGCTGCACCAGCAAAGGCAGCAAAAAACTTCTTCACAGATGCAGTTGCACTATCAATAGGTCCTGGAAGACTAGTATATTGATGTTGTAGCCTTTGAATACCATTTGTTGCTGCACTACCAGATGCTGATTTTAGCCGCTCTAAGTCCGCTGCTGCTGATTGAATCTCACTTCTTGCCCTTTGCAGTCCTTTTGTATTTACGTTGTCTGTTGCTTTGTCCATTTTTTCCATGATGCTAATGGTTTTATCCATTGCTCTCATCATACGTGTGAGAGGACCCGTTAAACGGTCCTCTAGGGTAAGCGTTGTTTGTGCACCTGACATTCCACCAATCACCTACCTTTTAATTTATCCATTTCTTCCTTCTCCTTTTCGATTTGTACTTTGATACTAGCAATTACAAAAGCTTTTTCCCTACGTTCTAATCCTTCAAATTCTTTCGGACTCATATTAAATCGATGAAGGGCATAATGTGCATACACTGACTCACCATCCCCTTCGATTAGTTTTTTGCTTCTTCAACCAAATCGTCCATTGACTTTGTAATACCGCTTATATCTGAAGCTTTCTCAAGAATTTGAGTAGCTTCACCTAAAAGGAACATTTTCTGGTATAGATTATCGGCTCCAAGGACACCGTATGATTCTTGAAGTTCTTTGTCGTTTAAATCTGGAAAGACTATAGAAGCTACACAAAGATCACGTTTATAACGAACCACATCAAATACACGCTCCTGTTTACCACCTCTACCTGGTTTATTTTTAAAGCATCTTTCATTAATGAGATCTGCTTCACCAGAAGATAATGGGCGTAAAATAATTGCCTCTTCAAAACGGTCAAGTTTTAAAGAGGCATTTTCTACTTCTTTAGCATTCCCTTTTAAAAACGATTTGAATTTACTCAAAATAAACACTCCATTTCTATTAATCTAGTCTTTTAATCTTCTATTACGCTAAATTGATCCAGGAAATCAAAATCATCAAATGTGAATTCCGTATCATCTTTCAACAAGTCATCTGAATCCCCATCAAGTGCAGCGATTAGGGCCCCATCTGGAACACAATTTTTTAATAAAACATCCTGCCTTCCAGCACGACTCGTAATATCAGCATTAATAACTTGGATATCCATGATTGGCGATTTACCTGTCTTCATATATTCGTGAGCCAGTTTACGCATCTCTGGGCGATGGTAGTGGAACTCCATATTACCTGTTCCTTCACCACCGACAATTTTACCGCCCTTCATTCGTTTTCCGACCCCTTTAACATCAGCTTTTGCATACTTAAGACGAGCGTTAATTTTTATTAATTCAGCATATTCATACACTGTGCCATCAATAGTTAGATAAACAAGTCCTTCTTTCCCACTGATAGCATCGTTGTTTTGTATTATCCGATTCATTTATCACACCCCCATTATTCACAATTTACAGTCATGTAGAGTTTCTCCATTGCATCGATAAACTTAACTCCCAGACTTGCCACAACTGCATCTTTTTCAGCACCTTGAACAATGACAATATCATCAGGGTTATAGGGTTCAATGGCTCCACGGCGTACAAGTGGATCTAATACAACCTTCATGATTTGTCCTTTGAAAGAGTTTCTTCCGTTTTCGTGATTGTCCACTTTACCGATATAAAACCGCTTATAAATGTGTTGTACATTATTTGATACAATATCCATTTGCCTAACAATCTTATTTTTTCGATAATCTTGATTCTTTTTCTGGGTAAATGACCGGAACGTATTGATATCTTGTTCTACAACAATCCTATCTACACCATCTGCTCCTTGATCATAAGTGAAGACAATGTGTCCATCTTGCAGAGCCTCCACAATTTCATCATGGCCCATCCGTTCGCAATCAATTGCTCCTGGATACTCAGCGTGTGTTAATGAATTTGTAATGGCATTTGCATATGCTGCCCCATACCAATAAACCGCCTCTTTTGCTGATATAAAGTTGTCCCCATCGAGATAAACACCATTTTTAACAGAAACAACCCCTTCATGATCTGCAGCATTATAGTTATTGGTAACAAAGGTAACATTCTTACCCTCATTTTCTCTCCACTGTTTCACTTTTAAAGAGAATAAGAGTTTTACCGTATCATCATCAGTACCAATGGAGATTGTTTTAAAGTTTTGTGTATCAAGTCCAGTTGCTAATACAGAGTATGAATCGTTTGTTGCTGCGACCGTGGTCCCTCCTGCAAGCGTTAATGTTGCATCTGCACTTGGTAGATCACCGCTAAATGAAACATATGGATTGCTAGTGAGTTCTGTTCCTGTTTCAACTTTCTGTGAATCGACCTGTGATCCATCAAAATAGGTTTTGACGGTTGCTCCACCATCAAGCCCTGCTTCTACTTTCACGGAGATTTTATTCCCATCAGTTCCACCATAAATGGCTGTAGCAGTAAATGAGCCGTTTGTTGCTGTTGCTTTATCTCCCTCGCCATTTAAGTTATAAACGATGACATCACCAGTTGCTTTAAATGCTTCTTGGATGGCCCTAATGTCTGCTAAATCTTTACCGAATAACTCTTTAAACTTAGTGTTAGGGGATACTTTCAGGAATTTTCCCGTTTCGCCCCAATCTAACATAAGAGGTATCACTACAGTTCCCTTTGAGTCTATCCCTGTTGCAACTAAATCATTCGTTTCAAAGTTGATATATGCACCAGGACGCACCTTGTTTTGAGTTTCCCAATGTCCACCAGCCATTAAGCTTTAACCTCCTTTGACTTCCATTCTTTCGCTAATTTTTCTACATCCTTTTTTGTGTAGGATTCACCATCTATTAAAACTGCTTGTAAAACAAAGCGCTCTTTCTTGCTTGCAGCATCAATAAATGCTGATTTACTATACTTTTGATCTTTACTCACTATCTTCACCCCCGAATTGCAATGTTTGCATCTTCGTTTCTTCAGTTATTTCCTTTACTAATGTCTTCACATTAAAAGTAATGACTAACGTTCCATCTTGTTTTTGCATGTCTAATTTATTTACATGAAATTGATTTCCAATGTACCGAAAAGACAGCTTAAAGGTTTCGGATACCTCATCACATTCTGTATTGTAGCTCTGGTCATCTTCAGGAAAATAGGTGACATTAATCGTGTATTCCCACTTTGAATTGTTATAGAGTTGTTTCTCATGGTGATCATGTATGATGAGCACTAAAAAAGCAGGAGTTTTTAGCCCCTGCTTAATTGGTTCATCATATACTTTTACGTTGTTATATACCTGTTTAATTTGTTGGATAATAAGAGACTTAAGTTCAGTTACCAAAGATTCTTTTCATCTCCTTCTCCACTTCTTTTTTCCACATGTTTGGTGCAATACGTTCCATCTCATCAGTAGTGAGCTTCAACATGAATTTACCCTCAACCCATCCTACTGTTTTTCCTGCAACCACGATACGGTGTCCGTTCTCAACGAAACTCGCATATTGTAATTGATTATAGAGATGGATAAAGTATGAATCTCCTTTTTTGAATACGTGGTACTTCCAATTGTTACGAAGATCCCCATTATCAACTGGCGTCATCTTCTTCACCTTACGTACTGCCAATTGTGCAATTCTCTTCGCAACTTTCAAGTGTATCTCATGGGATACCTTTTTTAATTCGATCAAGTTTTGTTTGATAAGCTTGATATCACTGTATTCATAGCCCATTAAGCATACCCTTTACGGACCAGGAACACCTCTTGGTGAGAGACATAAACATACGGTTCCTTTGCTGACTCATATTCAATGCTATCAATAATCATCTTATCTCCAGATAATACGTCATAGTTACTTGATAAAAACAGTTTTACATCATACTGAATCGTATTAGCCCCATCTTGAGTAGTGTTATTCAAAGTACTCCCAACCGTAGACAATCGACAAGGAACATCAGTGTGTTTTTCTACCCAAGTCATGCCGTCAGCACCATTAGGCTTTTCAATTTCCTCGTAACGTTTTATTACTGCTTCTTTATCGTACAAAAGCTCAACTGCAGGTGTTGCCTTTGCCATTAAATTACGTATAGTCATGAGCTACCACCTCAATTTCCTGTGACGATTAAGTTGACTTGTGTAATTAGTAAGGATGGTCGATGTTGACACTTCGCTTGCTGTCATATGGGCCTTTTCAAAGGAGACTTGTACATCTCCTTCTTTGATAGATTTGACAGTTTGATTGTCTTCGGGATTTTCACCTTTAATAAGATCAACAACCATATTAGCATGAACAAAAGTAAGCTCAGACGGAATATCATCACGATTGCAATATGTGAGAATGGATTGCTGCACTTCTTCAACATAAAGACCTAATAGTTCATCACTAGGAACTTTTTCAGATGGAAGTTTCGCCTTTACGATATCTATTACATCCATAATGGTCCCTACTCTTCTTCATCATCTTCTTCTACATCGATTAACAACGAATCATTGAAGTATTCTGCAGCCATAATAAATGTTTCACCTTTAAGATACCTCTCATCTCTATAACGGACAGGAAAATCTTTGACTTGTACTTTCATTCATTGTTCCTCCTTATGCAATTGGTTTTGCTTGAAATACTTCGTCTGCTGCTGGGAATGATGGAAGAGCCGTAGCAACTGCTTTTGTCCATGTAGACACAGGATCAACACTCTCCTCGTATACCATGGCTAATACTTGACCTATCTGACTGACTTCCACATCACTTTTACGAACAAGACGTGTCTCTTCAGGTGTAGGTCCATACAACGTCTCGCCTAGTGCCCCGTCTCCAAACATAACAAATGAATTATTAGGAAAATAACGTAATTGTTCATAAGAGCCGTTTTTCTTTTGTCTACGATACTTCGCATCATAAACTGTAATGCTAGGCAGCTCATGTTGTTGCATAAATGCATTTAAGTCTGCACGTGTAGGAACACGCATTGAGTCTTTCCCATAAAGTGCACCAATAATTTTTGGGTGACGTAATAAAGCACGTAAGACTGTATTAGAGGTTAGCGCACGTGTTGGCTTAGTATCTAATGAATCAGCCCAACGTTCTAAATCACCGATTGGATCAGATGAATCTATATCTGTCCATAAATCTGTACCACTTAAAGCTTCTTTGTGATCATCTGGGACTTGATAATTGATAGTCATGTCTAATTCGTTCTCATCTAAAGTCACTGTACCATTTGCCAAAGCTTCCATACGCATTAATTCAACACGAGCTTTGACACCAGCAACCAAGACATCAATATCATTAAATACATTTTTCATTAAATAATCTTTCTCAACTGCATTACGTGGTTCTTGAAGTGCAATAAGGTCTTTTTCCTTCAACTGCATTTTGCGTTTAATATAGGCAAGCTCTAAAGCCATCTTATCAGCTTCACGGCTACCAATTTCTGCTGGTGTATCGAACGCATGAACACTTGCGATAACAGGGAGCCTACTTCCACCCTTTATCATGTCAAATTCAAGCGTAGGCTTTTTCACTTCTGGAAAGAGTGATTCACCTAACAGAATTGGATATTTACGTTCTTTCATGTAATTCAAAATTTCCGGTTGACTAAAAAGTTCTAAAATGTCTGGCATATTGTCATCTCCTTTTCTAATTAACGATATTTAATGCCTGTCATTGCTGTTTTTGCATCATTAGTTGGTGCAACTGGTAAACGTTCTGCAATAACCCAACCTTCATATATTATTGCGCCTGGTTGTGGACCTTCCGTTACATCCACATCTGCGAACAAGATCCCTTTTGCTGTTGCATCGTTTTTTGGCCAGATTGTTCCTGCTGGTACAATTTTACGGCCATTAGCATCAGCCGTTACTCCCTCATCACTGATTTGCTCAGTGAAATTTTGAACCTTGGCACTTGCCAAGAAATTAATACGTTCTGCTTTTTCCTTACCTTTTACATACGGCATCCCTCATGCTCCCTTCCTTAATTCCAAAATGTATTGTCTACTGGCTTTGATTGTTCATTTGCTTGTTTCGCAAAATTTGCACCTGTACCTGTATTACCTCCGTCACCACCAGGAGGATTTCCATCTTGGAGTGTTGCGCCTTTTACTTGTTTCGTATCAGACACAAATAAAAAGGACTTCGATTCTTGCAGGGTTTTAATCTGCTCATCAAGTCCTTTGGTGACGTTTCCGTCTTCACTTAATTCAATTTTCTCTTTGTCGATAAGATTGACTACTAAATCGGTGTCGTGTACTTTTCCCGTAAGAGCAAGCTTAATGGCACTTGTTTGTTGAGCCTCTTTAATTTTAGTTTCATAACTGAGCTTATCTGTTTTATATTTCTTTTCAAGATCCGTTAATTTTGTTTGGAGTTCTTCGCTGCCTTCAGCTTGCTTTTTTAATTCTTTCAGGTCTTTATCTCGCTGAGACAATTGTGTTTTGATTTCATCTAGGTTTGTATTAAGCTCACTCACCTTGGATTTTTGACTTTCCACCGTCTTACCATGCTCTGACATGATCTTATCAATCTTTTCTTTATCGAGGCCTAAGCCTTCTAAAAATTCACGTTTCATTGTATCCCCTCCAGGTTACGATAGTTTTACGTGGTTACGTCCACGAACCTCGTTTATAGTTAACGCCCAAAACTGTCAAAATGGCACTACCTCTAGTTACATAAACGGTCATTAATGTTACTGAAGATATTAACATCCAAAAAAGTACGTTAATTCAATGAAACACTAGTAACAAAACTCAGTTTCGAAAACAAAGTAACTTTATTTATGTTGTATACCGTTTTCAATACTATAAATTAGCCCATAATAAAAAGCACTCCCACATTTTTATGTTTAAGTGCTTTTATACCTTAACTTGTATTTTGTTTGCTTGTTCTTCCGTTATCTCATCATAATGGATATCCTCACCTATAAATATCCGACTTTGTTCAGGTGCAGGTTCCCATTTACCATTCTTAGGATCATACCTTTCAAAATTGCCACCAATAAAACGATATAACCTTGTTGCTGTTTCACCGTTAAAGTCATATGCAAAATAGAAATCTTCCATATATACCACCTCACTTAATCTTATCTATATCTAATGGTTTTACTAAGCTTGCTGATAACTTAAACATTTCCCTAGTTATTTCAGCGCGTCTCTCTGGAGATGTAGTATCTAACCGAAACTCTTCATAAAGCGTATGCATTTTTCCATTTTTCAATTCAAAACTTTCTGGTGTATGGAATTGAACTTCAAACTTTTGTCCTTCTGGAGTAATAAATATTCCATTAACACCTTTGTAAGGATTTCGTTTATCGTTCCAAGTATTCTTAATTTTAACTTTGGCATAATCCATTTTGTGTATTTCTTCTAATACCTTAAAATATGAGTCTGTTAATTTATCCCCTGGTGATTGAAATGTGTATCTAATGACATCATTTGTTTTTGCAATAGTTTCGCTGATTATTTCAGGATCAAGACTATGTTTGCTATCTGAAGTCACTTTACGCATATAGGACTCCTTAGTCTTCAACCTGTATTCAAGTCCGACCATTTCAACCCCGGTTTTCTTTGATATATTTTGCAAGTCAGATGTAATTTTTGGCTCGTTAGCAGTAATTTTGTTATAAGCATTGAGCTTTCGATAATCACCTTTCAACTTTTTCCATTCTTCAACTTTATTATACTTTAACTCTTGAAACGCTGCAAAAGAACCTGGAACATCTTTTCCTAATACTTCCTTATACTTCTTATGCTGTGTTTTATCTGAGAAGCGATTGTTAATCATTTTCTCTTTTACTTCATTTTCATGGTTCCCTACTACATTTTTCTCGTACCACTCTTCATAGGTCATCGTATCAACAAGACCATCTACCGATTGACGTTTTTCATCTTCCATGTATTCCTCTTCATCAAAATAAGCAACTGTTGTGGTTCTACAACGAACATGAAATGGTGGAGCATTTGTACCTGGTGAGTAATCTTTAGTGAAGTATATTTCTCCATCTTGATCCCGACATATATCAGTAGTACGTTGATCTAATGTTGCTAGGATTTCATAACGCTCAATGCCAGCATCCTTATAACTCTTTTGCGCTGCATGATTATGAAAGAAGTTCGATTCTGTTCTTACAAGGGCTTCTGCCCTGTCATAAGCTACTCCTGTTTTATCAATTAACTCTTTAGATGTGCGATCAATCGAATAGCCTGCAGCAAAGCTTGCTTCAAGGGTTTTCCTAATGTTTTCAAGTGTACTCTTCTCGTGGCCCCATATACGTTTTGAAAATTCCTTTCCACTCCAATTATAAGAGAGAACATCTTTCATAATGTCATCTGTTATAATTTGAACGTTACCTGGAATACCAGCCATCGTAAAGTCAAACATAGAACGGTAATAGGAATCTTGATACACCGCAGCTAATCCAGTATAAGTATAATCTTGTAATCCATCTTTCCCACCATATAGATCAAGCATAATCAACTCAATGTGAGCCATCAAAGCCTCTAGCCTTAAAATACGTACTCGGTAACTAACGGCATTTAGTAGATTTTCAAAATCTGGATTATTTGACAGAGACATTGCTCTAAAGCGTTGTAAATCAACATCTATAAATTCCTTCATCTCTTTGGATGTAAGGTACTTTCTAGCATCTGTAAGAGTAATCTTATTATCGTTAGCATAACGAACGTAGAACGCTGTTATTTGACGGATAATCTCTTGTTGAGCTTCTTTTAATCTCACATCCATTTTAGCAAGATATTTATTTGCAGTAAGTTGAGATTCGATTTCATGTTGTAAGGCTCTTTTCTCCCAATACTTATTCATTTACTTTCACATCTTTTGGAGGGAAAGTATTTTGATAACCTTCTATTTCTTTCTTAAGTTGCTCTTCTTGCTGTTTCAATCTCTCTTCTACTTCTTCTGTGTACCAAGGATGGTTTTCACGAATTGTTTTATCATCGAGTACTCCTGTTGAATTTTGACAGTCTGTAATAACTTCTGATTCATTGATAATAATATCCCTGTTAAATATGATATTCACTTTTTCGGTTGTGAAATCTCCCTTACCCGTCATCATCAGATAGTGATCAATGAACCACAGCATATGTTCAAGGCTTGCTTGGAACTCTGACTCAAGTGTATTACAATCCGTATCTAAATCACTGTATCGATAACGTAAAGCAACACCAGAAGCATTTCCAAGGTTTTCGTCTTGCGTATCTACACCTCTACCAAACTCATAAATTGATTTACGATTACGCTCAATTTCCTTCTCCACAGCATCAGTTTCAATATCAGCCTGCAGTTTATCAACGTCACCTTTTTCATCAAGCTTAACAGCCATATACTCGTTTAAGTCGGCTAAAAATTCTGCTAAATCAGTTCCTCCGTAGTTCACTAGCTTATAAATGAATTTAGGAATGTCTGCTAATAAATCAGCATTCGTTGAAGTTTGTAGGTTGTAATTGTCTACTAGCGCCTTAATGTGTTCAACTAAAGGTTGTTCCTCTTCGTTATACTTAAAGTGAATGAGTGGTATACGATCCCATAAGTACGGTTTATCTCCAATAGTAAAGTGAAAATTCCTTTCTACTCCTGCAAGAACATCTGGAACCAACTTCCCTTCTTCTAAATCGTAGAACTTAATGCCACCTGCATGATGATACTCAACTTTTTTCAGTTTTTTCTTTTTCCCGTCCATGTAAATACTTGTTTCATAAACTCTCAGGAAAGCTATAACCTCCAAGTGTTCATTATTGGCCCAGAACGGAATAATCTGTTCCGATGGGAACTTCATAAACGATAGCTCACCATCTTCATTAATGTATGGGTAAAGATAAGCAACGCCTTTATTAATCGCTTCTTTGCCCACATTCTTAATCTTCTTTAGCAAGCCACGGTCAAACACATTGGAAAGTATGTCATTATAGGTATCATTATCAGTAGTTATACTTGGTTCCTTTGAGAGTAAATACCCGATCTTTTGATCTACTAACTTCTTAACAAAGCCGTGAACAAGCTTCTGATTAGACTTCCACTTCACTTTTTGGCTTTTATCACGGATATCCATCTTATTTCGATAGTAGCGTTCACCAATCAGCATATATTTACGCTGTTCACTCTTTTCCCACTCTTCAATTTCCTTAACTAAAATTTCATTATCGGAGATAATATTATTTTTTAAGTCAGTCATTAGGTTTTTCACCTCTCTTTCATGCCAAGGTGCTTGAAACAAATCTTCAATTAACATTGTTTCACCTCAAAAGAAAAAAGACAGCCAATTATTTTTGTCCGTCTCGTTTGTTTAAATGCCTGTATAGTGTTGGTTTGCTCATGCTAGTTGCTTCAAGAATTTCAGCAATGCTATATTCTTTGGAATCATACATTTTGAATGCTAACTCCACTTTTGAATTAGGCTTTGATGGTCTACCACCTTTGCGACCTCGTGCCCTTGCTGCATCAAGTCCTGCTCTTGTACGCTCACTTATAATGTCTCGTTCTAATTCTGCAATACTAGCCATCATTCGAAAGAAAAACTTCCCCATTGCATTTGAAGTGTCTATACTGTCTTGAAGAGACACAAAATCTACACCCTTATCTGTAAACATGTCAGTTAATTCAATCAAATGCTTCGTGCTACGGCTAATACGGTCCAGTTTGTAGACAACAACCTTGTCACCAGTTCTTAATTGTTTAATTAATTCCTGAAGTTGAGGTCTATCTTTTTTTGTACCTGTCATTTTCTCCTGGTAGATCTCATCAACGCCATAATCCTTTAATGCGTCCAATTGTAATTCCAGGTTTTGGTCTTGAGTAGAAACACGGGCATATCCAAAAACTTTATTTGACATAAATACCATTCCCTTCAATACTATCTAACAAAATAGTATCAAAAAGGGTGTGACATGTCAATAACTTAACTTTGTTTTTGTAACTTGTTATGAAACTTCTTTGATTGTTGGTTTCATAGGTTTTTATTACATTTTAAATTAACGGTTTGAAAAGTATTAAAAACACTCGTTTTTGTAACTATTTTAGTACGGATACAGAGCCACCTTTCAAATTAGATACCTCGTATCCATCTAACGAATACCACACTGCGCTAAATGAATGAGCGTCGATATTAAATTCATCAGGAATGATAAATCCTTCTTTATCAACCTTATAAGTTAAATACTTTATTTCCCTTATGACATCTGGACAATTCGATGAACAAACGATCTTCTTAAATCGTTTTACCTTTTTGGTATTAGCCAACCTTGAGCCTTGAAACTTTTTTGCGCCTTTCATTCTAAATCCCTGTTGTTTGTAGTATTCAATTGCTTTAGGCTCTGCACTATCAGCAATAATTAATTCCTTTGATTTTCTAAATTCGTCTATTTCTACTGCAGTTTTATCGTCAGTCATTTTATTTTTATAATACTGCCAATAAATATAGAGAATCTTTTTCTTGTGATCTATAGCTATACGAACAATAGCGTTATAAGATTCCTCAAAACCGAAGTCCATACCAACACGTTTAATTGGTTTTCGAATGGCATTGATAGCATCCATCACCTCGTCATGTGGCCATTCTTCGAACTGAGGTAATACTCTCACACCATTAATACCAAAATGACCTTTCCTCGCAATTCGGTAAAGGTCCGGATCATACTCTTTCATTTCCTCTAATTGTTCAACATAGCTTAAAGGTAGGAATAAATTATCATCAGCCGTTGAATGATGGTAATAGGTATCATTAACAATGATTGTGCGTTTTTCATATAATTCCTTATCATCCAGTACAATACGTTTATTTCGCTCATCTTTGAAGAAATGTAAAAATGTCCAGTTATCTTTTCCTACAGGATTCGTTGACAGAATCATATGAAGCTTTAATGTTGGATGTCTTAAACGCCCTAACAACTCTTTAAACCCTTCGTATTTGATTTCTGAACACTCTTCCAACCACACTATAGAGATGTTATGAATAGACTTTAGTTTTTGTGGTTTGTCCATTCCCTTGAAGATAATCTTGCTGCCATTAGGGAAACGTATTTGCATTGGTGACGTAATACATCGGATTTTATCATCCAGTTCAAGTTCAATAATGATTTCTTCAAACAATGAATAAGTGGAATCCCTGTGAGTATCATAAACCTCACGTACTACTAATGCTGTACGTTTTTCTTTAAGTAGTTTTAATATCAGTTTTAACGCTATGTGATAGCTTTTTGATGAACCATATCCACCAACAAGTAAAAGAAATTTAGTTGCCCAATAGAACAGGAAGTCTTCAAAATGGGGATTCACTTCTTTTTCAGTCATGCATCCTCACCTTTTTCTTTGCGTTTGATGACAATTTCAACTGGTTTATCATCTTTCTTAGTAGATATGTTATCAATTTCTGCCTTCATTTTTGTGATACGAAGACGATGTTCTTCTTTGACTTCTTCTGGAGGCAATGTTCTAACCAATTCTTCATATTGCTTGATTTTATATGACAATGCTCTCATCGCTGCTGCTTGCGCTGTTAGTAGTTTCGCCTGTTTATCCCAAGCAAATTGCAATTCGTATTCAACTTCCTCCGATGATACATTATCATCTGAATAACTCTTTTCCTTCTTAATCTCTTTCGTCAGATCTTCTTTGTCTTTAACAAACATTATTTTTTGAGCACGTATAAAGTTTGTGAAGCTAATTAGAATCTCTTCATACAAAATATCAACTGTGCCCATTCCTTCGCGTGCTGAATCATATATTTCTAGAGTTTCAGCATCATTTGGCATCCACTTCCGAAAGTAACCATGCTTCAGAGCTTTGTCATTACCAATTGGTCCACCATGTCCTCCCTTATTACCTATCGCATTTTTATTACGATGAGGCGCGCCTCGTCTTGGTGGAGTATTAGGTATTTCATTCCACTTATCAATACTTTTCCACTTTCTTATTTGACTAGGACTAACTCCAAGCTCTTCAGCGATATCTTTAGGTTTTAATTCTCTTCCACTTTTAAGCCATATTTTCAAGGCTTTCAGACGGTTAGGACTTATTTGCCTCAATCAACCACCTCCTAGCAGAATTGAGTCGGTTTTCACGTTTTTAATATAAAGTAACGTTTTGTTATTATTACAAAAGAGAAATTTCTCACAGAGATTGATATTACTGGTTTTATGCGCCTTTCCGTTTTGATTGGCAAACTGAATTGTTTTAAAAATATCCATTTTTCAAAAGTAACGTTCCCTGTTTTTGGTAGCTCTACATCCCGTGGTGTTACTGTGTTTTTGCTAAAAATGCGTCCAACATAACATAGTTCAGATTCTGTTAAACTCATAAACTACCCACAAAGCCTTATATATCAAGTGTTTCATAGTTACCTTAACTATCTACTTTACCTATCCGATTTATGTTAAGTACGGGTGTATTAATAGTATTTTAACTTTGTAATTGCATCGTTCACGGTGTCCTGTTCAATTCCAATATACCGCAAGGTATATGATGCATCTTCGTGATTTAATGCTTGTTGTACCAAGACCAGATTCTTTGTCTTTTTGTAGAGATGAAAGCCCATTGTCTTACGCATAGAATGACACGCAAGAGAATCTATATCGAATTCTTTGGCTGCTTCCTTCAAAATCATATAGGCTCGTTCTCTGGTGATAGGTTTATTTTTCCCTACACGACTTTTAAAGACATATTCATATCCTTGTTTATTTTTAAGGAAGCTTTTCAAAGCCCTCTTCAATGCAGGGTGTAATTCAATTGTTCTTTCTTTATATTTTTTCCTTTTTGTTTTTCTCTCTTTAATAGTTAAAAAGTTCTTATTTCGCAAATCTTTAACCTTTAAATTTAATATATCTGTGATTCGAAGACCTGTGTATATACCTACTAAAAACAAAATATAATCACGCTCATTTTTGTTTTTAAAATATAGTTCAATTTGTTGAATCAAGTCGGGATCTCTTATCGGTTGGACAAAATTCATATTGATTTTCCACCTACCTTATAAAAAGAAAAATGCCTGCTCAATTTGAACAGACATGAAACTTACTGCAATGCTTTTCCAAGGCATTACATTAAGAATAATCATAATAGAGATGTTATAACTGGCATATTTGCCTACTACCATAATATCACCTTAAATCCCAAATGCTCTGCCATCTTTCTGCCAAAATCCTGCCACTAACTTTTATTTTTAATGCACATACACTTCTATCCTTAATGCTAAGGCTAATTTGTAATATGCACGTTTCTTAATTCTGTAAAAAGTCCTTTCGCTTAGGCCGATTTCATTGAAAACTACATAATCACATACATCTTCTTCGGTCATACAACTTTTGATGATGACTGCTCTTTCTTGATAGCTCAATCTATTAACTGCCCTCTGTACTTTTGTTATATGTTCGTCCTTTTCAATCTCGAAGTCTACTTTTGAAATTGCAGCATCTTCTGTAGATGAATGAAATTCATTTGTTTGGGAAGGTGGCACTAATGAATAACTTGCTGTTACTTTAGGTAAATACTCTTCAGGCACACTCAATATAAACCTTCTATACTTTTCAAATGCCTCTTCTACTTTATCCTTTGTAGCTGCAGCATCAATTTTTGGCAAGACAAATTTAATTTGTTCCACTAGTACCACTCCTCAAACAATTATTTTGTACGATATGCTCCACCTGGTCCACGGTAATAACGGGGCTTGTTTTTTCCCATTAACTCTTCCCAATCTCTTTTGGAGAGACTTTCTTCAGCTTTTTGTTTACTTTTATGCTTTGTTTTGCTGTCATTTGATTGACTATTTTTGCTCTTTCCACATTTGCTCATTCTCACCACCCTCTCTTTTAAAATAAAAACGGACACCAATCCCACAGCTAAAATGCTGTGATGATCAGTGTCCGTTGGTTTTTCCATTAGGACTATAATTGATTAATTTTTGTTGTTTTAACAAGTTTTACATTGCCACCTTGCCATTGGATTGACTGTTCACCATATCCACTGTCTGGTGGCTCTATTTCTATTAATTTCCCATTCTTGATGACTATCACCTTGTTCTCTGATGTATCTATTTCAGCTGTATTTGTATTCTTCAACTGGTGAACCTCCTTATAAATACTATTTAACGCTTTTTACAAAACTTTATTTTTAAATTAAAGTAACAACCGCAGCTACAAATGAACTTTAATTGATCTGTTCCATTTCTTTTATTACTAAATAAGGTGTATGTACATAATGGACATTTTGTTTGATAAACTTCTCCTTCTTTTATCATTTAAACACCCCTACTCAACTCGCTCTATTCTCTACATCTTTAACCTTCTTTCCAATACGTCTGATTGTATCTGATAAGGTTTGTATCGTTGATGGTTCATTACAATATTCAATCCCAATTGCTTCATTTATTTCTTGGATTGATAGTGCATAATCTTGAATGTCTTGCTTCTGTTGCTCGATAACTTTAATAAGCCAATTAACATCATTTTCAACTGCAAATATACTAACTTCTGCTGTCCCTTCTTCATCACTACTTTTAACAGCATCCTTCAGTCTTTCTAAAATTAAGTTAATACGTTGTTTTTGATTCAAACTAATTCCCCCTATCAAACAAAATCTATCTTGTGTTTATTAAATCTTATAATATCCCTAGACACTATATGGTATCATTAATTTAATTTTCAACTTCAAAGAGGTGATTATTATAAAACTTAAAACTGCATTACTAACTCT